>NZ_JAUBTI010000108.1:0-21525 GCF_036702415.1 Microcoleus sp. D3_18a_C4
TCCAAAAAGGACGGGCGGGACGCCCATCCCACAATAACAATTAAAATTGTAAGTTATTTAATTCGCGATCCTTAGTGATAAACTTTCCAGCATTCTCGCGCAATTTCCCAATCCTCGTGCGTGTGAATTACCAAAATTTTTACGGCTGAATCCACTGCCGCAATATCTTGATCAATCGATGAATGTTGATTTTTATCCCCATCCACTTTTAACCCGATAAATCCAAAAGCTTCGCAAGCTGCTGCCCGTACAAGAGCAGAATTTTCCCCAACTCCTGCCGTAAAAATTAAAGCATCCAACCCTCCTAAACTCGCCAGCATGGCACCAATTCCGGCACGCAAACGGTGGAGGTAAATATCCAAAGCAAGTTGAGCTCTCTGATTACCTTGAGCGATCGCATCTCCAATCTGCCGCAGATCGCTAGACACCCCTGAAATCCCTTTTAAACCAGAATTTCGATTGAGAATACCATCAAGTTTCTCAGCAGTCAAATCGGATTGTTTTAACAGATGAATGAGAATGCCTGGATCGATCGAACCCGATCGACTTCCCATCATCAAACCTTCCAAAGGCGTAAATCCCATCGTCGTGTCAACACTCCAGCCACCGCGAATGGCCGCCAGAGAACATCCGTTGCCCAAATGACAGCTAACCAACCGCAAATCTGCCAAATCTCGACCCAGAATGTCGGCGGCCCGACGCGCGCAATATTGATGGCTAATCCCGTGAAAACCGTAGCGCCGAATCCCATTTTCCAGCCATTCATAGGGGCCGGGATAAACAAAGGCTGCGGGCGGCAATTGTGCGTGAAAAGCTGTATCAAATACTGCTACTTGCGGCACATTAGGGAGGATTTTTTCAACCGCTTCGATACCTTCGAGGTTAACCGGATTGTGCACGGGGGCGAAAACAGATAAACGGGCGATCGCCTGTTTAACATCCGGCGAAATTAACGTACTTTGCTGATAATCTTGTCCGCCGTGTACGACGCGGTGGCCGACAATATCAATCTCTTTTAAATCATTAATTGTTTGAGTTCTTCCCCTCCAAAGACTCTGCAGCATTCGAGAAATAGCATCTTTGCGAGAGTCTGAGGCAAACTCTTCTTCAAGCCGATCGCCTTTTGCTGTTTTGACTTTCAACTCTGCTATACCCTGCTGGTGAGTCCAGTCTATTTGAGCCTCCCAGAGGGGTTGCAAAGGTCGATCGGGCAGGACATCGTTTAACTCGTAAAGACAGCTCTTTTGACTGCTAGAACCCGCATTTAACACCAGTATTTTCATGCTTTATTATTTCCTGTTGATTCGTTCTTTCGATCGCTAGGCGATTGCAATCGCATCTTGTCCAACTTTCATCCGCCTGCACAGACGAAGAAACCTTGAGTTCCTGGGAAAAATATTAAGAATTATGTCGAAAAATTAACTCTTAATGCAATGTGTAGCGAACAGTTGCATTTTTTTGATATATCTTCTAGGCAGATTTTCATTTACTAAAGTTTAAGGAGTCGATCGATGTTTACACCAATTTTACTTGCCGTTGCCCCCAGAACCGTAGAGTGGAGCCCCACGATCGGTTTGATTATGATTCTTTGCAATATTTTAGCTATTGCGATCGGCAAATCAACCATCCAGAAGCCTACCACAGGCCCAGCAATGCCCTCATCGAGTATGTTCGGCGGTTTGAGTTTGGGTGCAGTTGTGGGAACTATGGCATTTGGTCATATTTTGGGAGCAGGCGCTATTTTAGGATTGTCTAACTTAGGCGCGATTTAGTTGCACAATAGAGGGTACGCAGTACGCGCACCCTACCCGCAATTTCAAGTACCGGGCAAATTGCGGAGAGTTTCATCCATGTACGATCGATCGCCCAAAACCTCCAGCAACGGGCCGCGCACGTCAAACTTGACAATACTGACAGAAGCTGCTAAAGCGGCAATGCGATCGCGATAACGTCCCAAATCAATCCCCAACAGACTGCACAGAATAATCCTAATAGTTGCTTTGTGCGAGACAACCAACACATTTCCATTCTTGTATTTTTCCTCAATTTCTGCAATAACTAAGGAAGCTCTACTGGCAATTTGCACCGAAGTCTCGCCGCCGTTTGGTGCATTCCAAGCAGGTTCAGTCAGCCAATTAATATAATCTTCTTCGTATTCTTTTTTGACCTCTTCTACTGTTTTGCCTTCCCACTCACCGTACTTAATTTCCCTCAGTCCGTCGCGAAGCTGCATTTCAATTCCCACAGCATCGCACAAAGGTTTTGCAGTAGCAATTGTGCGTTTCATCGGACTGACATAAACAGCATTCCAAGGCAATTTTGCGTAAGTAGCGGCAAACTGTTCTGCCATTTGAGAACCTACGGGCGTTAATTCGGGATCGATAGCGCCGCAGAAGCCACCTGTTTGGCTGTAAGTCGTTTCACCGTGTCGTACAAAGTAGATTCTTAAGCTCATGAGTTAATTGTGTGTGAATTTTACTATGTTAGCAAAAGAGTTTAAAAAACTCTTTCAAATCATTGAGTGCAGGATTATCCCAATCCCAAATATCTTTTTTGTGTTCCATAACATAATCAAACCCAGCCATACTGCATTTTCTGCCAGCTTGTTGCTGTTCGTTATCTGAGCAAGTATCATACCTGAGATAGATGCTTACCCAGAATTTATCAAAACCTTTCTGGTTAATTTGCTGTCCCTGGCTTTCTATGCAGGTTTTCCAGCTATCCAAACAATCAGCATGAGGAGATTCTCTAGCCTTTATTCCCTTTAAAAGCGTTTCCAGTTCACCTTTACCTTCAAAATTTGTAAAGTAACAAGCCAATTTTGCATTTGTTCCATTATCTGTACAAATATCGATAAATTGTTTAGTGCTTGACAAGCTTTCAGCTTCAAACACTTGTTTTATACATCTATCTACGAATCTCAGCCGTTCTTGCTCTGAACAATTATCAATATCGATAATAATTCCAATTTTTTCGATGCCTTTTTTGTCAATGTTTGCTTCTAAAGCTTTAAAAGCTTTGATTAACTCTGTTTCGCTCAAGCCTTCCAAACTTTTATAATCATCTATATAAATAGGTGATGCTACCTGGATATCGCAGTTTAGTTTTTCAACCATTGCCTGCATAAAAATTCTATCATTTTTACTTTCTACTATGACAATATTACTCACCTCTCACTCCTTCTTGATGCTCAATGGCATAACTAAGAGTTTCCAAATCGCGCCGAATTCCGATTATTTGATTTGTTTTGAGTTTCCTTGCTAGTTCAAAATATGCGCTGCTGCATTCCTGATTTTGTTCTAAACCCACATCCGCAAATGCTTGAAGCATCTCTAAACTGTGCGTTGTAGCAAAAATCTGCGTATCCATTTCAACCGCCAACCGAAATAACACTCTCCAAAACTCCCGCTGACTTGTATAGTGTATGCCATTTTCGATCTCATCAATTAGCAGTATTTTGTGTTCGCTGTTTACCAGTTTAAGGATTATTTCTGCAACTCTGTTAATGGCATCTCCAAACAATGAGAGAGGTAAACGTTTTTCTCCTTTTTTTCTCAAGTAAAGTGTGGGTTCGCCAATTGAAAAACTTTCTACAGATTCGATCGTAGGGTCAATAGTTTGAAAAGCTTTCAAAACTTCGCTATCTTTGTCATCCAAACGCGCTCGATCGTATGCTTCCGTGAGTTCTTTTCCTGAAATTCTGAGAAAGGATGGAATGATTGGTAATCCGTCAGTAGTAGAAATGCTATTAGTAATTATTGGAACCGGGGAACCAGCTATTAAAGAGGACGTAGCAAGTTCCTGTTCGTTTCTTGTTAACTTAATAGTTAGTCCAGAGAAACGTGAGTCGTCCCTCGACAAATAATCTATTATTTTTTCTGCACCTTCACCAGTCAAAACCTGATTTAGATTCACGGAGCTATTGAGCGATATTTCTAGTTGATAGGGGTTATTATTATCCTCTTTTCTAAAAATTACTATAAATTTATTTTTTCCGGGTACACGAAATAATGTATTCCATCCTCTATTAGGCATAGCTGGTAAGCTTTTTGACGACTCGTTTCTAAAATCTCTTAGCATTGTTAGAGTTTTAGATTGTGGAGCCACAGTCAGTAAAAGTGCTTCTAGCAAGGCTGTCTTGCCAGCATTGTTTTTACCGCCGATTAAATTTACTCTTTCAAACCCAGAAATTTTGATTTGCTCAAAACACCTAAAATTTTGGATTTCTATTTCTTTAAGCATTCCCGCCTCTTTTGAATGTACAAATCCTAAACCACCATTGATTTATGCTAAGATGAATTCTATCTTAGTTGTTTTACTTCATCCGCAACAAGCGAGGAATGTCATGGAGACTATAGACCTCTTTGAAGTCATTGAACGCCATCCAAGCAAGGTGAGTGGTGCATGGATATTTCGGGGAACGCGCGTACCTGTTGCCGCCTTTTTCGAGAACCTTAAAGATGGGGCCTCTATTGACCAGTTTCTCGAATGGTTTCCGGGAGTAACTCGCGCCCAAGTTGAGGTATTACTCGATCGCGCGCTAGCCTCGTTAACGCAGATGGCACAAGCATGAAGATATCGATTAACCCGCAAGTCCGCCGGGGGTTGAAAACCCCCGTCTCATAGCGAAAGTCCTCTAAAAGAGGACTGAAACGCCAATTAAATAAACCACTTAATTCCTAATTTCAAATCTCAAATCTCCAATCTCAAATCAATAATTCCCAATCTAACATCTCAAATCTAAAATCGATAGTCGGTTTCAACCGACTTTTGCTATGAGACAGGGGTTTTCAACCCCTGGCGGACTCGCGGACTAACGACAGATTTCTCATAACAACTAAAAAAAGCCCTCAATTTCTGAGGACTTTCTTTTCAGACAGAGATCGCACCTACCCAGGAGCACCCGATCGCACGGTTTGATCTCCTGTCGTTGTCGGATCTTTCGTTTCCTTCGGCGCTTCCGACGAAACCGCGCCCGCGTGCGGCCACTTCCAGTCGCGGATTTCCGGCATATCATCGCCGTGTTCGTTGATATAGTGCCTGTGTTCGATCAGCTTGTCACGGACAGCTTGTTTGCCGTAAGCTGCGACAGAACTCAGTTTGGGAACGCGATCGAGTACATCTCCAACTAAATGGAATCGATCGAGGTCATTAATCACCACCATATCAAACGGCGTCGTAGTCGTTCCCTCTTCCTTGTAACCCCGAACGTGAATATTCGAGTGATTTGTCCGGCGATAAGTCAAGCGGTGAATCAGCCAAGGATAGCCGTGAAAAGCAAAAATCACCGGCTTATCTTTCGTGAACAAAGTATCAAAATTCTTGTCAGACAAACCGTGGGGATGTTCGCTAGCAGGTTGCAGCGTCATCAAATCCACCACATTCACCACCCGCACTTTTAAATCAGGATAATCTCGGCGGAGAATGTCAACCGCAGCCAAAGTTTCCAGCGTCGGAACATCACCCGCGCAAGCCATCACCACATCCGGTTCGCCGCCTTTATCGTTGCTGGCCCACTCCCAAATGCCGATGCCGGCCGTACAGTGTTTAATCGCAGAATCCATATCCAAATACTGCAAGGCCGGCTGCTTCCCTGCAATAATCACGTTGACATAGTGGCGACTGCGGAGACAGTGATCCGTTACAGACAGCAAAGTATTAGCATCTGGCGGCAAATAAATTCGCACAACTTCCGCTTTCTTGTTAATTACGTGGTCGATAAAACCCGGATCTTGGTGAGAAAAACCGTTGTGGTCTTGCCGCCAAACGTGAGAAGTTAGTAAGTAGTTGAGAGAGGCGATCGGTCTGCGCCAAGGAATATCGTTAGTAGTTTTCAACCACTTAGCGTGTTGGTTGAACATCGAATCGATGATGTGAATAAACGCTTCGTAGCAAGAGAAAAAGCCGTGGCGTCCCGTCAGCAAATAGCCTTCCAGCCATCCCTGACAGAGATGTTCGCTGAGGACTTCCATCACCCGGCCGTCGGGGGAGATGTGGTCGTCTTCGGGCAAAATTTCCCCCGCCCACACCCGGTTCGTCACTTCAAACACCGGATCGAGGCGGTTTGAGGCCGTCTCGTCAGGCCCGACAATGCGG
This sequence comes from Microcoleus sp. D3_18a_C4, assembly GCF_036702415.1. Lineage (NCBI taxonomy): Bacteria > Bacillati > Cyanobacteriota > Cyanophyceae > Oscillatoriales > Microcoleaceae > Microcoleus > Microcoleus sp. D3_18a_C4. The sequence continues at coordinate 6,097 of NZ_JAUBTI010000108.1, forward strand.
AAATTGGCGTTTTCCTGATTCAGTGTCATCACGTCTCGCAGGAAACGGCCGGAAACGCGGGTTGCTTCTGCCATTACAGTGCCCGGTTTTTGCACGTCAACGGCGTAGTCTTCAAATTTCGGCATTTTCAAGTCTCGCAGCAGCAGGCCGCCGTTAGCGTGGGGATTTGCCCCCATCCGCCGAGATCCCTTGGGCGCGAGTTCTGCTAATTCAGGAATTAACTTGCCGTTTTCGTCGAAGAGTTCTTCCGGCTTATAGCTTTTCATCCAATCTTCGAGGAGTTGGACGTGTCCCGGCTTAGAAGCCATTTCCGAAAGTGGGACTTGGTGCGATCGCCAATAATCCTCAGTTTTCTTACCGTCAACTTCCTTCGGTCCCGTCCAGCCTTTGGGAGTTTTCATCACAATCATCGGCCACTGCGGACGGCCGGAATAGCCCTCTGTCCGGGCTTTTTCCTGAATCGCCTTAATTTCGCCGATCGCGGTATCGAGAGTCGCAGCCATCAACTGGTGCATGGTTTCCGGGTCTGAACCTTCCACCCAATAAGGTTTGTAGCCATAACCGACCATCAAACTTTCCAATTCCTCCTGCGGAATGCGGGCCAACAGCGTTGGATTGGCAATTTTGTAGCCGTTCAAGTGCAAAATCGGCAACACAGCCCCGTCGCGAACCGGGTTGAGAAACTTGTTAGAATGCCAGCTAGCAGCCAAGGGGCCGCTTTCAGCTTCCCCGTCGCCGACAACGGCCGCCACAATCAAATCGGGATTGTCGAAGACGGCACCGTAAGCGTGGACGAGGGCGTAGCCGAGTTCGCCGCCTTCGTGAATCGAACCGGGGGTTTCCGGGGCGACGTGGCTGGGGATACCGCCGGGAAAGGAGAACTGTTTGAACAGGCGCTTCATACCCTCTTCATCTTGGGAAATGTTCGAGTAATATTCGCTGTAAGTGCCTTCGAGATAGGTGTTGGCGACCAAGCCCGGCCCGCCGTGTCCGGGGCCTGCGATGTAGATGGTGTTGAGGTCTTGGGCTTTGATGATGCGGTTGAGGTGAACGTAGATGAAGTTTAAACCTGGAGTTGTGCCCCAATGTCCGAGGAGTCTCGGTTTGACGTGTTCGATTTTGAGGGGTTCTTTGAGTAGGGGGTTGTCGAGGAGATAGATTTGTCCGACGGATAGGTAGTTTGTCGCCCGCCAGTAGGCGTTCATTTTGTGTAGTTCTGAGTCGGAAAGTGGCTTTAATTGCGGGATCTCGGTTGTTCCTAGCATGATTAGCGATTGACTCCTAAGTTGTGGTTGTTTTGTAAAGTGCGATCGGGAAGTGCGATCGATATTAATTTGTTATCGCAGACTTTCTGTATTTAACCTCCATGTCTTCCACGCAAACTATTGAATTCTAGCTCGTTTATGCCTCAATAAAAGTTTAAATCAATGTTAATTTCTGGCTAAACATCGCACCATTCTGAGGGAAGAAAGGGGAAGTTTTTGGGGGATCAAGGAATTAAGCAATAGAAAATAGGATTTACACAAGAGTTTGCGGAGAGTGTGCACTGTGCACCTGATACGTATGTGCAGCGGGTCGCCGGATGTGCTGTGCAAGTCCCCAAAAAGATACTTCTCAAGGTAGAACTCGTAATGATTTATATGTGAATTAAATTTTATTTATGCAGGCGAATTGTCCGCTGACTCCTTTTCTGGTAGAGTTCTGTATGTTTGTCTAGGCTCAGGGTAAAAGGGTGAGCAATTTTTCTAATTTAGAGATTTATCAAGAAATTAAAAAAATAGTACGTCAATTCAAGATTCTTGAATGCGATCGCTGTGCTGTAGCTGTTATGGAATGGCTAGAACAACAAGGCCTTCAGGGAAAGATTCTGAGACTGAGAACAAGATATCAGGAGGAAGATTACATGATCAGCGAACGTCTAGAACGTCTGGGAGTTGAAGAATCGATTACAGTGAACGGTAAACATTATGGCGTTGAAGTGGCAGGTCTAGTCTTTGACAACCTATCAACAGATGGGATGTTAAGGGAAGAATGGGTTAAGGATTTTCACTGTCAAAGTGAGGAATTTGTTGTGGAAGAGTTGGAAAGTTTGTAAAATGGAAGTGTCAAGCTCAAACAAGAGGTAAGGATGAGTGGATTGCTGGAGATTATAGAAAAAATAAAAGCTAGACCGGGGATGTACATTGGGAAACCTTCGGTTAGCGATTTGTTTATGTTTTTGGCGGGTTATAAAACAGCGAGGCGAGAATTAGGAATTGAGTCAAGCGAACAGGAAAATGAGTTTTTCGGGGAGTTTCAGCCTTGGTTGCAGAGACGGTTTAAGGTACTGTCGGTGAATTCTTGGGCAAAAATTATCATGCTTTACTCAGTGGATGAAAAGGAGGGGTTTGAGTATTTTTTTAAGTTGCTGGATGAGTTTGGGCAGCGGGATAAAACTTTAAAGGTTGATGAGGTTGAGGCTAAAGGGGAGACAGTTATCAGTCACAGATAGATATGACCCATAGATTTTGGCGATCGCACTTTCATCGAGATGTTGAAAAAAGTGCGATCGCTGCTCACAGCACCAATTGCCTCACAATTGCACCTTCGGAAATGCTCAATTCCTCTTCCATCGGCTCCAAGTAAAGTTCAATCGCTTCTTGAATATTTGCTAACGCTTCATCAAGGGTTTCCCCTTCACTGATGCAGCCTGACAGTGAGGGAACATAGACGGTATATCCACCTTCTTCACTGGGTTCTAATACGACTTTGATGTTCATAATTTCGGTGTCACGAGCGCTGACTTTTCTATTATAGATGGTTTCCGGCGATCGGAACGCTTTTTTATTGCTCGCTAAAAAATGTCACACAAGCTGCTAGTAATTTCGATATGCCCATTTTAAATTCTGGAGCTATAATGGAAAAGTTAAAAATTAAATCTGAAGGGGGCCTTAATGCTACCTGTTAAGAAAAAACTTGTGACTGACGAAGCAATGCGTCCAGTTGCAGTCCTGATTGATTACGAGGACTGGCAGAAAATTGAGCAACTGTTAGAGACTTTGATAATTCAAAAGAAAGAAAACAGTAATTTAGCCAAGTATGCGGGTGTCATTAAACTAACTCAAGACCCCTTAGAGTACCAGAGACAAATTAGGGAGGAGTGGGATTGAGTCAAGATTTAATTGTGCTAGATACTAATGTATCTTTGTACTACTTGGGCGGTCGCTTAATAAATCCATTACCAGCAGGACAATATTTTGTTTCTGTGATAAGTGAGATAGAATTATTATCTTATTCTAGTCTCAGTTTAGAAGAAGAGGCACTGATTCGTGATTTTTTGACTAATGTTACAGTGATTGGACTGGATAGTAATATCAAAGATTTGGCGATCGCTTTGCGGAAAACTTACAGGCTAAAACTTCCCGATGCCGTAGTTGCAGCAACAGCCAAGTTTCTCAATGCAATGCTGTTGACGAATGATATCAAACTGACTAATTTAACTGAAATTAATACTGAGTCAGTGCAAATTTTGTAAAAAAGGGCGATCGCACTTTAATCGAGATGTTGAAAAAAGTGCGATCGCCTTTCAATTTTCTTACTTCCTTACCTGTACCAACAGCTAGAAAGTCTGACTGACTCTTTTTAACCATTCATTGCTATTTGGTGTTTTTCCCGTCACACCAAATTCATCTGTTATTTCAGTAGTCTCAGTCATGAAAGTACCATCTGGCTTGAGCCTGATGCGGTAAAATTTCCTATACTCGTCGCGCCATACATTGGCATTTGGTGTCGTTCCTGTGGCACCAAATTGATCCGTTACAGGAGTCTTTGATTGAGCATTACCTGGCAGAGATATACTCAATATTAAGAGCGCGATACTACCAACAAAAACTTGATTCTTCATAAGATTGCTAATTCCTTTCTCAAGATATTGACAAACAGACTTTGACTGGTTGGAAATTGGTACTGGGGCGATGATTATTTGATTTTTACATGATTATCTTATAAGTATTGATTTATCCGATAGAGCTTTCTTAAGGAAAAATATAGGATTTCATTGTCCTTTACATGATTTCCTGATATGGCGTTCTCCCTTGGCAAGCGCCTCAAGGCTACCCGCGAAGCACTCGGATTAACCCAAGAGCAAGTTATTGAGCAGTTAGAGCTGCGCTACGGGATAACCCTGAGCCAACAAGCCATCTCGTGTATCGAAAACGGCAAGCGCAAAGTAGACGCCGAGAGGGAGTTACCCGCCTTCGCCGCCGTCTACAGCAAACCGATCGATTATTTCTACGAAACCCTGGAATTGCCCGCCGCCACACCCCCAGCCGCACCCGCACCCAAGCGTCGCTCAGTCGTCACCGTTGACATGGAAGCCCTCACTCACCGGGATAAGTTAGAACTAGCAGCAGAATTAATTCACCACGTTTTGCAAGAAACCTAACTAGCAGAGACAATTTAGCAAACCAGTTAATCCTGTTTTTGCTCCCGTTCTTGTGTCATTCCGACTCATCAAGCAATTGATGCCATACAATATTAAATACATACCTAATTCATAAATCAAGTAGATTTCATGAATATCAAAGAATTAGAAGCGCAACTTCTGGCCTTAACGCCAACCGAGAAAGCTCAAATCATCCAATTATTAACCCAAAACTTAGCCAACAACTGGCAAGGAATTAGCAAAACTCCCGGTGTCTGCGGCGGTGAGGCTTGTATCAGAAACACTCGCATTCCTGTTTGGGTACTGGAAAGTTTTCGTCGTTTAGGAATGAACGAGTCTCGACTCTTAAATAACTATCCCACACTAACAGCTACTGATTTAGCAAATGCCTGGGCTTATGCGGCAGCTTTTCCCGATGAAATTGAAATAGCTATCCGCGAGAATGACGAGGATTAAGATGATGGCGCGTGTTTATGGTGACGAACAATTTCCCTTCTTAGGTTGTAGAATTGCTGCGCCCTATGGGTCACAATATTTTGACAGTACAAGAAGCCGGAAAAGATAACCAAAAAATTCCTGACGAAGAAGTGTTAGCTTTTGCAGTCAGTGAAAATCGAGCTGTTTTAACTCTAAATCGCCGTCATTTTATTAGACTGCACAGCTTACAGCCTGACCATGCTGGAATTATTGTCTGTAAGGCAGACCATGACGTAGCAAGAATGGCGACTAACATTAATGAAGCTATTTCCTCACTTGCAACATTAACAGGTCAATTGATTCGAGTCTATCGTTCTGGACCGTCATCTATATCTTAAGCGATCGCCACAAAGTAAACTCAAGCAATCTCAATCCGAAAATCACTGCATCGGTTTGATTGCTGGCTAGAGGCCATCGCCGATATTTCCCGCTGAAAAAACCTAGGAGGCGACTAAAACAGGGCACTCTGAAATCCGGCAAATATTGGACACAGTTGGCTGGTGGGAAACGACTCGCAGTTCGTGAGAATAGCGGGGACGCGGGTCATTTTCTAACCAGATGGGCGGTACCATCATCACTTCATAGTAAGCGATCTTATGCAAAACCCCTGGCTGCGACTTCAACTCCACTGTCAAGCCAGCTCGGTACTCAAATGCTTCTTCCCAGTCTAGGTTTTCATTCATACCCATAGCGATCGCGCCTCTTAATCTTGTTTCTTTTGTCCATTGTAGAGCGGTACATAAAAGATTGGGTACTTTCTGTTGCTTATGATACAATTTTTAACCTTATATGTTAGTTCCCTGACAATTTAACAGAGAGGAGCAATTGTCAATAAGTAAATAGGATGATTTAGCTGACGGGTGACAAGTAAGCAGAAAAGCTAGGCTTGACAAGAGTTTGAGTTGAGATGTCTCAAACAAAATAGGGGCGAGGGAACCGCGCAGACGTTTATGACACAAAGGAAGAGAAGAGAATTTTAAGGACGGAAGTACAAACCTATTTTTGCCAGCTTGTCTAGTATTTTATAAATAAAGAAACTCGGTTTTTTTAATAAACCGGGTTTCTGGATGAGTGAAAACTCAACTAATTTCACTTGGTTTTATTCTTGGTCGCTGTCGCCGTATTTTTAGCAAGCGAGATCCTTCTTCATTTCTTTTTGGCAGATGTCTAATACTAAAAGTAAAATATGGCATAATATAAATATTAGTTTCATAGCTTTGCACCTATGACCGCCCAAATCACCCTAAATTTGCCAGATGAAGTCTATCACCAAGCAGAATTGCTAGCGCTGCAACGCCACCGCACCGTGAGTGAGATTCTAGTAGAAACTCGAGAAAATTTTTTCTTACCAACCGCTAAACCAGTATCAGCACTGTCTGATTCAGAAGTAATCACTCAGACTCAACTCCGGCTGCAACCAGTCCAAGAACAACGATTGAGTGAATTGTTAGACCGCCAACAATCCGGTACGATCGCATCTGTAGAACTGGCTGAATTGCAGGCCTTAATCCACATATATGAAACTCGACTATTGCGACAAGCTCAAGCCTTAAATGAAGCTGTGCGGCGCGGCTTGCTGGAACCATTAAAAGGATAAGGAAAATGGCGATTTCCGAAGAAGTGGGATTCAGAGTTAGCGCACAAGCTCAAAACCGATGCGGTTATTGTCGCAGTTTAGAAATGTATGTTTTGGGAATACTGGAAATTGACCATATTATTCCTAAAGCGATTGGCGGTACTGACGAGGAAGAAAATCTCTGGCTGGCTTGTAGTCTGTGCAATAATTACAAAGGAACCCAAACAGACGCATTCGATCAGGTCACGCAAAAGCACGTTAAGTTGTTTAATCCGCGCACTCAACAATGGTCACACAATTTTGCTTGGAGTGAAGATGCTACAGAAATTATTGGACTTACAGATTGCGGTCGCGCAACAGTCACAGCACTACAACTAAACAATAATATTGCTGTTACTGTCAGGCGTCAGTGGGTTAGTGCTGGATGGCATCCCCCAACAGACATTTCTCCTTAAAAGGTTTGAGAGTCACAAATGGTCGACGCACATATGGCCTTTCTGGCGGCCCAGGAGATTTTAGACCAGCGCGAGGTCAGGGATAGGGGGTTTGTGCATCAGAATAGCTACAAGGAAGTTTCGAGGTTACGGTTGCATCCCAATCACCGCGCTTGTTTTGGGGAGTCGCCCGATTTTTGAGGCGATCGGGTAAAAATGTGGTTGAACTGCGTGAAATGGTAAGGTGTTCCACAGAAGATGCGATCGACCTAGCGCCTAAAATAAGCAGCGGCTACTAACCTCGCTCGCTCGCGGATAACCTTGTTTTTGTAAGTATGAAGTTCAAGACCGTAAAAGAAGTTATATCCTGGAAAAATTTTATACTAGAGGGTGAAATATATGATTTATCACATCTTAATGCTGACTGGGTGGAATATCTCGACAAAAGAGACGAAAAAAATATAATCACGTACAACTTTATAGTAACTTATGGTTTACATTGTTTTACTAAAGATTCTGATGATATTTCTAGCGAAGAATCACAGTTATTAATGTACAATGGGCCCAGAGAGTCCAGAACATTTAATTTTGAGAGATACCAACTCTCAAAGCAATTACCGAGTATTGTCAAATCATTGGGAGAGAAGGAAACGTTAGTTTGTCACGCTGGGTATGGAAAATTTGCCATCGTTAAAGTTTTGGATTCAAACGGTATAGAGGTTGAGTATTTCGTTGCTTTTGCCGCATTTAGAGAAAGTAAAAGGCTGAGATTACACATACACAGTGCTTATCCTATATACGAAGGCATAGGTAAAGTAAAGAAAGTGGGCTTTTTCGTCATAGCCAAAAATTTATTGCAGAATAAGGAATTACCGAAGCCCTAAAATAACAAAGGCTCCTTAAGGAGCCTTCGCCAAAATATAAATTTTGGTATTCAGAACGTCTTTACCGGAATTCCTCGACCCTCGTGGGTAACGGGATGTCATGATTAGATCATGTCTGCTGCATCCATAGGTCTAATATAATTCATGGTTTGGATCTGTGTCAAGTTTTACTCAAGCAAAGTATTAAAATTTTCCAGTGTGGGCGATTTGCGGTATAGTACGCTTTCTAGTTCTGGATTGCCGCAGTTTTGTCGTGAAAGTCGATCGCACATATCGCCTTTGTTGCGGCCCAAGAGATTTTAGACCAGCGCGAGGTGAGGGATATGGGGTTTGGGCGATCAACCTTGGGCGATCGAAATTTGTGATAAGCTTTCAACTCCAATCTAAAATCTAGATTGTGCTTTTCGACTATCAACCGAGTAGTAAACAAGCCTTATGACTTCACAAGTACAACTTGAACAGCTAAAGCCGGAGCTAGCTTGGCGATCGCATGATGGACTGTCTCACCTTTATCACGGCGATACTTTGGAACTCATGGCTTTGCTGCCTGCTGAAAGCGTAGACTGCATCTGGACCGATCCGCCCTACAACCTATCCAATGATGGTATTACCTGCGTGGCTGGTCGTATGGTCAAGGTAAACAAGGGGGAATGGGATCGCAGTCAAGGTGTTGAGCTAGACCATGAATTTAACAAAGCATGGTTGGCTGCTTGTTATCGGCTTCTTAAACCAACTGGTACCATCTGGGTAACGGGTACTCTCCATGTGTATCCATCAGTCGGATTTGCTATGCAGCAGCTTGGCTTTCGTATTCTCAATGATATTATTTGGGAAAAACCTGCTCCACCTCCAAATCTGGGGTGCCGCTGTTTCACTCATTCAACAGAACTAATCCTGTGGGCAACCAAAGCACGTAAAGGAAAAGAACGTTACACATTCAATTATGAGGAAATGAAGGCTGAGAATGGCGACAAACAGATGAAGAATGTCTGGCGAATGTCTACTCCTGGCAAAGATGAAAAACTCTATGGTAAGCATCCGACGCAAAAACCTATTGACCTTGTTGCGCGTTGCCTTCGAGCAAGCACAAACCCAGACGATCTAGTTTTTGATCCTTTTTCGGGTTCCTCCACAACGGGAGTTGCAGCTTTATCATTAGGGCGGAAATTTATTGGTTGTGAAGCAGATGCAGGTCATGTTGAACTCTCGATTAAACGTTTAAGTAATCCTGCTCAAGTGGAGTTACCACTTGCATTGAAGTAAGGTCATCTATGGAAAGATTAGAGGCAATTACAAGACTCACTACATTGGTAGGTCAAGATCTTCGACAACTAGCAGATCATCACCGTGTAACGGTTTGGAGCACAAAAGATAAGAAAAACAAGGGTTGGGCTGGGCATACAATTGAACGCTATTTGGGATTAGCCCTTAACTCATCTCGATCGCCTAATTTTGGCAGTTGGGAGCTAAAGCTGGTTCCACTAATACCTAAACGAACAGGGGAACTCAAAGTCAAAGAAACGATGGCAATCACGATGATAGATCCAGTAGAAGTCCGAAGCAAAGAATTTGAGGAAAGCCATCTCTTCAACAAACTACAGAAAATGGTTGTTGTTGCACGGGTATTTGAGAGCCAAGCAGATAATCGTTCTCTTGTGCATTCAGTTGCTTCCTTCGATCTTGATAATCCTCAAATCTACGAGCAAGTGAAAGCAGACTACAACCTTGTTCGAGAAACGATTATAACTCAAGGATTTTCAAACCTTACTGGAAAAATGGGCCAACTTGTGCAGCCAAGAACTAAAGGGCCAGGGCATGGCAGCACATCTCGTGCTTTCTACGCTCGAACTAGCTTTGTCGCACATATCTTAGGAGAGGGGTATTCTGTTCCACTGCCTGTCAAGCCTTAACATATTTCTGATTGGCACTGCTAATTAATTAAGTGTCTAACTGACATGAGGCTGCTATAACTTTAGCGTTAATTAAGGTAAAAATCCGATCTAGTTCTAGTAAGCTTGCTAATTCTACAACCTCTTCTGAAGTTAAAAGATTAGCCTTTTTTCTGTCCGCTAGTTCTTCTAATCGGGCTTGCAGGTTTTCCGTAAATTTGAATAAGTAAAGATTTCTGACTTTCTGAATCGAAATCTCACGATCGATCCAGTAGGAAGGTTGTACCATAAGTTCAGCTCTCATGGTGATTAAATTACTCCAATTACTAGATGGATCGTCTTGATTATATCATAAAAATAAAAGATTGCTAAAGCAAAAAACACAAAAAAACCTGCATCGAGTATTGGTCACTATTCTTTAGTCGGTTTCAACCGACTTTCGCTATGAGACAGGGAATTCATTCCCTGACGGACTCGCGGATAAACGAAAGAACCCGATAAAAACCCGGTTTTTCTACTAATAAACCGGGTTTCCAATATTACAGAAAACTCAACTAACTTGACTTAGTTGTTTTCTTGGCTGTTGTCGCAGTCGCAGCCTTCTTAGTAGTCGTTTTCTTCGCAGCAGTCGTCGTCTTCTTAGCAGTAGTTTTCTTCGCTGCAGTCTTCTTCGCCGCAGTCTCCGATTTCGCCGCCGCAGTCTTAGTTGACTTCTTCGACTTGCTGCTAGATTTTCCGCCGCCCGCTGCTTCCTTCGCTGCTAACAAATCCAGTGCTTTTTGTAAGGTGAAATTCTCCACAGATTCATCCTTAGCCAAAGAAGCATTGATATCGCCGTGTTTGACGTAGGGCCCATAACGGCCGTCGTAAACATTGATAAGTTCTCCCGATTCTGGATGCGCGCCCAATTCCTTCAAAGGTTTAGCTGTTTTGCTGCTGCCGCGGGCGGCTTTCGGCTGCGCTAACAATTCTAATGCCCGATCGAGCTCGATCGTCAAAACATCATCCGGCGGTTTGATCGATCGATAATCTTTCCCCACCTTACCCTGGTCATGCACCACATAAGGCCCGTACATCCCCAAATTAGCTTGCACCTTCGCCCCCGTCTCCGGGTGAGTGCCCAACAACCGAGGTAAAGTCAACAAACTCACCGCCATATCCACCGTCACGCTATCCTTATCCGTCCCCTTCGGTAAAGAAGCCCGCTTCGGTTTCTTGTTCGTTTCCGAAACATCCCCTAACTGAACGTATGGCCCATAACTGCCAATCAGCACATAAATTGGTTCCCCGGTTTCCGGGTGAAGACCCAATTTTTCCGGGCCTTCCGTCTTTTGTTTTAACAGAAACTCAACTTTTTCCGGGTCTAAATCTGCCGGAGTCAAATCCTGGGGAATCGACGCTTTCACCTGGCCTTCTTCGTTTTCAGATTCGAGGTAAGCGCCGTATTTACCGATGCAAACTTTTGCCGTGATATTCTCTAATACCACAGTTCGGGCAACTTTCGCGTCAATCTGGCTTTCCTGTTCTTTGACTTGGGTTGCGAGTCCGGTTTCCCCTGTATAAAACTTTTGCAAATACGGCAGCCATTTCGCCTCGCCAGTAGCAATTTCATCGAGGGTTTGTTCCATTCTGGAAGTAAAACCGGTGTCTACTAAATCGGGAAAATGTGTTTCCAATAAAGTCGTGACGGCGAAAGCGGTGAATGTCGGAATTAGGGCGTTAGCTATTAATTTCGCATATCCCCGATCGACAATTGTACCGATAATACTCGCATAGGTACTCGGACGGCCCACACCTTCGCTTTCCAGCATTTTCACCAGAGAAGCTTCCGTGTAGCGGGCGGGAGGTTGAGTTTCGTGGCCAACTGCCCCTAAATCCTTACAATTAGGTTTATCCCCCACCTTCAGCGCCGGCAAAATCACCTCTTGGTCTTCCAACGCCGCATTCGGATCGTCGGAACCTTCCACGTAGGCGCGCAAAAAGCCTGGAAAATCAATGCGTTTGCCGCTGGAACGGAAACCGGCATCTTCTACCTGAGTTAATACCGTGACGTGAGTTTGGCGGGAATCGGCCATTTGAGAAGCCACAGTCCGCTTCCAAATCAAATCGTAGAGACGGAAATCAATCCCATCCAATCCAGTTTGCTGCGGAGTCCGAAAAGTGCTGCCGGCGGGACGGATAGCTTCGTGGGCTTCCTGGGCGCCTTTGCTTTTCGTAGTGTATTTGCGCGGTTGGGGGCTGAGGTATTCGCTGCCGTAAAGTTCTTGCACGCAACTGCGCGCCGCTTCTAAAGCCTGTTCGGACAAATGCACCGAATCCGTCCGCATATAGGTGATAAAACCGCGTTCGTAGAGACTTTGGGCTATTCGCATGGTTTCCCGCGCACCCAGCCTCAGTTTGCGGTTAGCTTCCTGCTGCAAAGTCGAGGTCGTAAACGGCGGCGAAGGTTTGCGGGTGACTGGCCGTTCTTCGAGATTGGTGACAGTCCAAGGTTTGTTTTGAATGCGTGAGAGTAAAGCCCGCGCCTGTTCTTCGTTCAGCAAAAGTACGCGGCGGCCGGCGATAATTTGCCCGGTATTTTCATCAAAATCGCTGCCGTTTGCAACTTTCACATTGCCGACTGTCACGAGTTTGGCATCAAAGGAAATTTTGCCCTTTTCCAAAAGCGCTTTTAAATCCCAGTAACTACCTTGGCGGAAAGCGCGGCGTTCCCGTTCCCGGCGCACCAACAGGCGTACAGCGACTGACTGCACTCTACCGGCGGACAAACCCCAAGCGATTTTTTTCCACAGTAGCGGAGAGAGTGTGTAACCGACGAGTCTGTCGAGAATTCGGCGAGTTTCTTGGGCTTGTACAACTCGATTGTCGATATCGCGGCAGTGAGTCAAAGCGTCGCGGATAGCTTCGCGGGTGATTTCGTGAAACACCATCCGCTTGATGGGCACTTTGGGTTTGAGGATTTGCAGCAAATGCCAGGAAATGCTTTCGCCTTCCCGGTCTTCGTCAGTGGCTAGAATCAGTTCTGTGGCGTCTTTGAGGGCGTCTTTGAGTTCTTTAACAATTTTCTTTTTATCTTTCGGGATGACGTAGAGGGGTTCAAAGTCTGCTTCCACGTTTACGCCCAGTTGCGCCCATTTTTCTCCTTTAACGGCTTCTGGTATTTCTTCGGCCGAGGATGGTAGGTCGCGGACATGGCCCATCGATGCCTCTACACGGTAGGTGGAGGGCAGGAAGTTGCGGATGGTGCGGGCTTTGGTCGGAGATTCGACGATGACTAAGGTTGACATGGCATCTTTTAAATATGGATGGCAGCGCAGCTAGAGGGTCTAAGTTAGAGAGTTTAGGTCAGATGTCAAGGTTTCTTTCAACTTTGGGCGATTATTTTCAAACTACCTTAATTTTTAAGTTACTGCCGATCGGGTGGCAGGTGACAAGCTGATGGGATTTTACTGCTTTCGGGGCAGAGGCTGCGAATCGCCTCTCTACAAGATGCACGGGATGATGACCTGACTCTAGCAGAATTGTCGCTAACTGGATGTTGAGACTGCTGGATGCGGGCGGATGGTTCCTCAATCTAGTTGTAACTTGAAGCTTGGGGCGATCGATTGCGCGATTTTAGATTTTAGATTTTAGATTTTAGATTGGGAAAGATTTACTGAGTAGAGGTTTGGGATTATCGATTGCGCGATTTTAGATTTTAGATTTGAGATTTTAGATTGGGAAAGATTGACTGACTAGAGGTTTTGGACTTTGGTACAGTACGCTGTGCAGCATCAGCGTGGCGATCGGAAGGAAAGCCATCACAGAGGGTTAAAATTATTTGAGCGATCGATCGAGTCTATCAACAATGCTATGACATTTGAATTCGACCATCTTTTCATCTTTACTGATATTGGTGCTTCGGAAGCTAATCGTTTATCATCCTTCGGCTTAGTTGAGGGTGGATCTCGCATTCATCGCGGACAAGGTACAGCCAATCGCTGTTTCTTTTTCCATAACGCAATGTTGGAATTGTTATGGATTCACGATCCAGAAGAGGCGAAGTCTGAGCCAATTCATCTGACTCGTCTTTGGGAGCGATCGACAAATCGGAATAATGGTGCGTGTCCGTTTGGCATCTGTTTGCGTCCAGCCAAAGGTTCTGAGGACACAGTTGCATTTTCTAGTTGGGCATATCATCCACCTTATTTATCTGAAACGATGAGTATCGCAGTAGGAACAAATAGTGATGTTTTGACTGAGCCCATGCTTTTCCAAATTTCCTTTGGTAAACGTCCCGATCGATACTCTGCTGATAAGTCACAGCCTTTGGATCATGGTGTGGGTTTCCGCGAAATTACTCGCGTAGAATTATTCAGTCCTGCTGCCAATAATCCGTCACCTGAACTTCAAGCAGTGCTTGAGACAAATCAGCTAAAGTTACGGATAGGAACCGAGTATTTTGTGGAGCTGGGTTTTGATGGAGAAGTGCAGGGACAACAGGTAGATTTTCGACCTGGATTACCGCTTATTATCAGTTGGTAATCTAAAGCCGTAAAACAATTAATAATATGGCTTCAGTATCGAACGATCTGTGTTCGTTGGTACAGAACGCCCACTGACAAGTGCAGGAACATTAGAGGCTATTGATAATTTTCCAAGTTGGCTGAGTAAACTAGATATATAGTAACCCCCAATTTATTGAGGACTGGAAAATGGAGACAATTACTGACCTGCCTGGGTATCGCATAACAGAACAACTCTATGCAGGGTCTCGCACTCTAGTCTATCGCGGTGTTCGGGAGAGCGATCGGACTCCAGTCGTCATTAAACTGCTGCGAAACGAATACCCCAGCTTCAGCGAACTGCTGCAATTCCGCAACCAATATACCATCGCCAAAAATCTACGTCTGCCTGGAGTGGTTGAACCCCTCGATTTAACACCTTACAAAAACGCCTATGCTTTGATAATGGAGGACTTTGGAGGAGTTTCCCTGTCTACTTATGCCGAGGTAGCAATTGATAACAACCCACCCGATACATCTCTATCTTTAGAAAACTTTCTCAACCTAGCCAGGGAACTAGCAAATATTCTCCACTCTCTCTACCAAAACCGAGTTATTCATAAAGATATCAAACCCGCCAATATTCTGATTAACCCACATAGCCAACAAATTAAACTCATTGACTTCAGTATTTCTTCCCTGCTGCCGAGAGAAACCCAAGAAATCCAGAATCCCAACACCCTCGAAGGAACCTTAGCTTATCTCTCCCCAGAAAAGACAGGAAGAATGAATCGAGGCATTGACTATCGGAGTGACTTTTATTCCCTGGGTGTCACCTTCTATGAATTGTTGACAACACAGTTACCCTTCGACTCAGACGACCCAATGGAGTTAGTGCATTGTCATCTAGCCAAACAGCCGATTCCCGTACATCAAATCAAGCCCGAAGTCCCCCTAATTTTATCCCAAATTGTTAGTAAACTGATGGCCAAGAATGCGGAAAATCGCTATCAGAGTGCATTAGGACTGAAACACGATTTAGAAATTTGTCTGGCTCAATTACAAAACACGGGTAACATTGAGACGTTTGCATTGGGGACGCAGGATATTACAGACCATTTCCTCATCCCCGAAAAACTCTACGGGAGAGAAACAGAAGTTGAAACCTTATTAGCAGCCTTTGAGCGAGTCAGCAGGGGCAGCACCGAAATGATGCTAGTATCCGGTTACTCTGGCATTGGTAAATCCGCCTTAGTACAAGA
>NZ_JAUBTI010000109.1:0-21221 GCF_036702415.1 Microcoleus sp. D3_18a_C4
TGTCAGGACTTGTTTCATGACAAGATTGTATTACGTATCGAAGAAATTCTGTTGTGTTTATAGATAATTTGTTCAGCGGGTACGTTTCACGCGCATTCCTCCCGACACTCAACGGGGTACCGTTAGAGTGCGGGACTCCTGCTGTTTTAGTTGAAACTGCAATTCATCTGCCAAAGGCTGGTAAATTTCTCGATCGCCCGATTCATTGCAATAATCCCACAAACCATTGTAACAGTGCCTGTCGTCGTCCCAACCCGGATGGTTGACAATCGGATACAAGCAGATTCCCTCTATCGGAACCCCTGCTTTCATCGCCGCCGCTACCTCAGTGCACACATAATTAAACCAGACAGGTCTAAAATCGTCTTCAGTACCCGTTTCAGCGATGAATAAGGGGCGGCCGTAGCGCTCAAACACTTCTTGCAGCATTTCACCAAACGGGCGGTACAGCGGATCGGTGTATTTCATGGGCTCTTCATTGTGAATCCACTGATTGCGATCGTAATAATTCACCCCAATAATATCGAGATATTTTTCCTTGCCGCCGAGTTCCGGGCGAAAGCGTCCAGCCAACATATCCCAAGCTTGATATTGACATAAGCGATAACCTTCCGCCGCATCCCGATCCTCCGGTTTGTCAGGGTCAGCAATAATGTTAATTACGGGGTCGATTTGAACGATGCGAGTGCGGGGATTGACTTCCCAAACTGATTCTATCGCTGCGATCGAAGCTTTGATTAACTGGATTTTTAGCTCGTCTCCCCGCCCTTTCGCAAACGGATTGATATAGGCGACATCGCCGCCTGCCCAAGCAATAAATGAAATTTCATTGACAGGTGTTACAAAAGGTGTTTGGTCTGTTTCCTCAGTTAGCACTTCCATAAAAGCGCGCACCATGCTTGCAAACCTGGACACAAATTCGGGACTGAAAATATCAATATCGTCTGGCCAGCCGTAGTGAAACAAATCCCAAATTACCTGCATTTTCATGTCGCGGGCGGCGCGGATGATTGGCAGGGAACTGGAAAAATCGTATTTTCCGGGTGTCTGTTCGATTAAGTGCCAGCGGAGGCCTTCGCGGACTGTGTAAATGCCTTGCTGCTGCAAGCGTTGGTAGTCGGCTGCTACAAATTTATCGTGGCCGGTGGCGGCTGTGACATCGAGACGCTTTCCTGATAGCAATTTGTGGGTGGAACATTCAAAGCCACCCATGAAAAAACTTTGAAACATCGATCGAATGGGTAATGGGTAATGGGGCATTGGGCATGGGTATCAACAAACAGGTCAAACCCAGTCACAGACTGCTGTTTGACTATTAACGCCAGATAGCCCTGGCGCCAAGGGCGGGCACGGGGGCACCGCCCCTACGAAGGGGGGGACTGGAAACGTCTTCAAGTTTCAAAAGCGAACATCATTGCACGTTCTGCCTTTTCCCCTTAAGAAGGGGGGGACTGGAAACGTCTTCAAGTCAACCCCTACTCCCCTTCTTAAGGGGGATTTAGGGGGATCTCAACTCGGGTATAAGCGAGATTTCTCAACGGTTTTAGTCTTAAGTTGACACCAATTAGGAGTTAGTAATAGCTGCCGGCTGTGAACTTTCTTCGGGAATATCCCAGCCGAGAGTTGCCGCCGCGATCACCTCTAGGGGAAACTTGGGAGTGCGATCGGCATACAGCAAACCGTTAGCTTCTTGGAAAGTATCGGTTAACTGCGTGTAACAAAATCCGCTGAACATTTCCACTCGGTTTACCACCTTTAACAGCGCGCTGTAGCGCCTTTGGAGTTCCAGCGTGTCCGACGCGCGCACGTAGCCCCAAACCCTGTAAAAATCGGGGTTTTCGCGACCGGCGCAGGCGATGCCACCGAATTCTGTCAGCATCACCGGCTGTCCTTGGTGCGGGTGGCCGTCGAGGGTGAGGACTCGCCCGCCGGGACGCCCGCGATTAAACAAATCGGCTAGCTGGACTTCGGGCCCGTAGCGCTTGGCTAGGGTTTGCGGGTTGTTGTCGTAGTCGTGAATCGCCAGGATGTCGGTATCGATACTTTCCCAGCCGTCGTTACCGATGACGGGACGAGTCGAATCGAGGGTTTTTGTCAAGAAATACAGCGCTTGCACGTAGTTGCGGTGGGCTGCGGCTTCGACTAAATTCGGAACTCCCCAGGATTCGTTGAACGGCACCCAGACTACGATACAGGGGTGGCTGGCGTCGCGGTCGATGACTTCCGTCCACTCCCGCGTCAGCCGTTGTACGGCTTTGGGAGTGAAGCGGTAGGCGCTGGGCATTTCTTCCCAAACTAGGAGCCCCAGCACGTCAGCCCAGTACAAAAATCGCGGGTCTTCGATTTTTTGGTGCTTGCGGACGCCGTTGAAACCCATTGCTTTGACTAATTCGACATCGTGGCGCAAAGCTTCGTCGTTCGGGGCAGTCATCATGGTGTCGGGCCAGTAACCTTGGTCGAGCACCAGTCGCAAATAGTAGGGGCGGCCGTTTAGCATGAAGCGATCGCGCTGGATGCTGACCGTCCGCATGGCGGTATAAGATTTAACCTCGTCGAGTAGTTTGCCGTCGGCCCACAACTGCACTTGAGCGTTAATTAGCGTCGGCTTTTCGGGACTCCACAGCAATTCGTTGCGGTAGTCGTCGATACCAGGGTCTGAGAGGGCGATGCGGCGGTGGATTTCGCCGTTGATTACTTCGTAGGTGTCGTTGACCAGCAGCATACAGCCGATCGACAGTTTAACTTTAATTTGGATTCCCGACTGGCGATCGCCGGCGACAAACGCTTCAAAACCGATTTCCCAGCGTTCAAACTGGGGAGTCCAGCGGATGCGCTCGATATAAGTGTGAGGCACCAATTCTACCCAGACTGTCTGCCAAATGCCAGTCGTGCGCGGATACCAAATACTGTGGGGCTCTATTTGCCAGTCTTGCTTGCCGCGCGGTTGCTCCAAATCTTGTGGGTCGTCCTGGGCCCAGACTGTCACCCGCTGTGGCCCGTTGAGGTTTACAACTGGTGTAATGTCTACGCTGAAAGGAGTGTGTCCGCCTTCGTGTTCGATGACATACTGACCGTTCACCCAGACGCGGGCGCGGTAGTCTACGGCCCCAAAGTGGAGGAGAACTCTGCCTTCTGTGTGGGGTACGTCAAATTCGCGTTCATACCAGCAGTTGGCGTGAAAATTCGTGTCGCCGATCCCGCTTTTTGCCGATTCTGGAGCAAACGGCACTTCTATAGTGTGAGTCCACTCAGAAATATCGATCGGCTGCACGCAGCGGCCTGCGTCATCGTAAGCAAATCTCCACTGACCGTTGAGACAAATCCAGTTGCTCCGGCGCAATTGGGGGCGCGGATAACCTGTTTTCCGCCCTTGAACAGTCACCTTACTATCAAGAGTGGAAGACTCTTCAATTTCGCAATTTTCTAGTGCTCTTCCTAACCAACTCATCGGCACATCTACCTGAAGTTATATATATAGGTTAACGACAATTGCCCTGACTTTGACAAGTTTTTTGCTGATTAATTTGCAAAAGTTCTGCACCTTAAAACAGCCTCATCTAAAGGCTGTCTTGTGCTCAAGGCAGAAGTCATTAGTCAGAAGGAACGAAGAAGGAAGAAGGAAGAAGGAAGGAAGAAGGAAGAAGGAAGATTTTTCCCATCCCCCACTCGCACACTTCGTCACTCTGGGCCTCTCCGAGTCTCCCTCTCTCCCCCTCTGAGCCACTCTCACTCGGAAACTCTCCCCAACTCAAAACTCTAGTTTAGGTGGCAAGACTGTGCAAACCTCCTAACGGTTCAGTTAGCTCACTTTTGAGAGAAAATTCTTCGGCAAACGGCAAACAATGAAATATTTGCTGTAGTCCCGTGAGTTCAAATAGAATTCTAACTTGTTCGCTCATGGCAGAGATCAAAAGTATACATTTGCTGTCTCTAACTAATTTCACGATCGCCACTACAGCCATTAACTCGGAATTTTTCAGGAATTTTATTTGTGAGAAATCCAGCATAAGAATTTTGCCACCGCTTTCAATGAGGCGCTGTATTTCTTTCTGAAACTGAGCAAATTGAGAATTTTCCAAAACCTCATGAGACAAAACAATTTTCACTAGAACGTTCATTTTTACCTCTATGCTTGTTTGAATTATTAAATAACTTTTGATGAAAACCGAGTAAGGTGCTCTCTCGGCACCTTACCGTTTTACCCGTAACTCGCAGCTTCCCGCTACTTGCTAGCAGATTTGCCGTTGCCGTTGGCGTTGCTGTTGCCGTGGTTGACAGCAGCGACTTCTAGAGAAGTGGTGGCGGGGCGATGGGCGACTCCATTGGATGTGCTGACATTAGAGGCAGAACCGTTAACATTTTCTACCAATTCAATCACCGGCTTGGTAGTAATTTGTTTGTAAGTTGTCAGAGCTTGAGCGACCACTTGATCCATGTTGTAATACCTGTAAGTCGCCAGCCTTCCCACGAAAGAGACTCCCGGAGTTGAATCAGCCAAAGCCTTATATTTCTTGTAAATTTCGGCATTTTCTGGACGCGGAACCGGGTAGTAAGGGTCTCCCTCAGCTTGGGGATATTCGTAGACAATGCTAGTTTTTAGATGCTCTTGTCCGGTGAGGTATTTAAACTCGGTACAGCGAGTATATAAATGCTCGTTGGGGTAATTTACCACCGGTGCTTCTTGGTGTACGGCTACGTTCAGTGTTTCGTGCTTGAATTCCAAGGAACGGTAAGGAAGTTTGCCGTAGCAATAATTGAAATAGGAATCGACTGGCCCGGTGTAAATCATTTCTCCGTAAGGGATAAAACCCTCAATTTCCCGGTAGTCGGTATTCAGCATCACTTTGATGTTTGGGTGAGAAAGCATCTTTTCAAACATCCGAGTGTAGCCGTGCAGCGGCATTGCTTGATAGGTATCGGTGAAATAGCGATCGTCCCGGTTAGTGCGAGTAGGTACGCGCGCAATCACTGAGTTGTCGAGCTCCGACGGGTCCATTCCCCACTGTTTGCGGGTGTAGTTGCGGAAGAATTTCTCGTAAAGTTCGCGACCGACTTTGCTGACAACTACATCTTCGGAAGTGCGAATGTAATCCTTTGGTTCTGCTACTTTCGCGAAGAAATCTTCTACTTCAAATGAGGTGAGATTCAGTCCGTAAAGTTTATTTACGGTGTTGAGATTGATCGGAATTGGCAGCAGTTGACCGTCAACGCTGGCGAGGACGCGGTGTTCGTAGGGCCGCCACTCGGTGAAGCGCGAAAGATACTCGAAAACGGGGCGCGAATTGGTGTGAAAAATGTGGGGGCCGTATTTGTGTACGAGGATGCCATGATTGTCGTAGTGATCGTATGCGTTGCCGCCGATGTGGTTGCGGGTATCAATTATCAGGACAGTTTTTCCGGCTTCATTTGCTAGTCTTTCGGCAATGACGCTACCTGCAAATCCTGCTCCGACGATTAAATAGTCAAACATGGAAACACCTCTGAGTTTGGGTAAGGGTAAGGGTAAGGAATAATTGGTAATTGGAGATACAGCGAGGAGTTTTGAATCCGTAAAGTGTCACTCTTTAACTTCAACCTCAACATTCCTAACTTAAAACTTTCATCCGGTCTTCGGCTTTCTGCTTTTTATCGTCGATCGCACTTTCGATCAACCCCAGCATTTGGCCCCAGGTATTGTCCCAAGAATTGTCTGCTAAAAAGGCGTCTACTTCACTCAGCCACTTGGTGCGAACGTCCGAACTTTCGCTGAGGATTTCTTGGGCACAAGCAACGAATTCTTCAGAATTGCTAGCAATCCGAACCAAGCCGTTTTCTCCGTAGGGCCGCACCACGTCGCGGATAGGAGTAGAAATCACAGGTTTGCCGGCAGCGAGGTATTCTGGAGTTTTCGTGGGACTAATAAACTTAGTCGATTCGTTAATCGCAAAAGGCAGCATTGCGATCTCCCACCCGCCCAGATACGCTGGCAGTTCTTGATAAGATTTGCCGCCGAGATAGTGGATATTTGGGTGAGTTGGCAGAGTTGCCGGATCGATTTTCACCACCGGGCCAATGATGACTAAATGCCAGTCCGGCCTTGCTTGGGCCATGCCCGCCAGCAGTTCGATATCCATGCGTTCGTCTATGACGCCATAAAATCCCAAACGCGGGTGAGGAATGTCTTTTTGATCCGCCGGTTCTTCTGAAAGATTCCTGGCTGTCGCAAAGTGTTCTTTTTCGATACTGCTGGGGAAGGGGTGAATATTTTCGTGCTGGTGCTGTTTAGCTTCGTAAAGGTTGTGACCCCCGGTAAATACTACGCTGGCGCGCTTTAATAATTGGTTTTCATTGGCTTTTAAATCCGGGTGCGCGCCTTGGAATGCTGACAGTTCATCCATGCAGTCGTAGACTACAGCTAGCGGCTTTAAGTGGCTTGTGAAACTGACAGCCATTGGTGTGTAATACCACAGGATGTACTGGCTAATTTCGGCCGCTTGAAACAAATCATCTAGCATGGCTTGCTGAGCAGTTTGTGCTGTTGCTTCGCTGGTTCCTTCGCTCAGGTGCGGTACGATTACCCAGACTCCGCTTTCGTGGATGCTGACATCAAGCCACCAATCTGTAGCTGCGCTAAAAACAGGTTCTTCTACAAAGAAGACGCGACGATTTTTCGCACAGCGACTCAAGAGATGTTGCGGACGCTGATAGACAAAATTCCACCGCAAATGAGACAGGCAAACTAAATCTGGTGCATCTAAAGCCTCAGTTTTTGATAAGTTGGCGCGCAATGCGGGCGAGGGAGCGAATTGAGAGGGCGATTTGGCTGGATCTATAGAGGTAAATCGGATCTCCCATGCTCGCTCTTTATTGCTATAATTATTGTTTACTGAGTTTTCTGGGGGCGACATATTAGCCTCTGGAATTTGTCAATGAAAATTTGTCCGTTAAAATTGGTCAATAGGATATATTTCTCAGCAGTGTCTTACTGAAAGTCACAAGCATAAATCTGAGAAGTTTTATTGACGAGCAAGCGCCGCATTCATTGAGCAAAACAAAGAAACTGTTTAGCTGCGGAAAAACAGGCTTATCTGCTTTTTTCAGAAGTGAAACGGGGAGATAAGTTAATATTGTTTGACTTGCTATTGCTGTTA
The DNA here is from genome assembly GCF_036702415.1 of Microcoleus sp. D3_18a_C4. NCBI lineage: Bacteria > Bacillati > Cyanobacteriota > Cyanophyceae > Oscillatoriales > Microcoleaceae > Microcoleus > Microcoleus sp. D3_18a_C4. Next base: position 7,131 of record NZ_JAUBTI010000109.1, read on the forward strand.
AATATAACGCAGTTTTTCGGCCCTAACTTCTATCTGAAGGATGACTTTTATCTCAGGAGACACCTAGCTTGCACGCTGGGTTCAAAAGCCGTTAAAATGCCGATCGACCTTGTAAAATGACTTTTAACGGGCCGGTACGGGGTGAAAAAAGAGCGAGTTTTATTGCTTTATTGGAAGATGAGAGAAAATTTGCCATCAAGTTTATGTTGCTTTTTGATTTGACAAACCTTGCTTTTTTTTAACTCATCCGATCGCTAATTTGGGAAAATTGTATCCTAATATACCAAGTAGCCCCAGAGATATCTGACTTCCGATAGATTAACAATTGACTGTTTATGCACTGAGGTTAAACTCACGGAACAGCACCTGTCTCAACAATACCAGAGAAACCAGGCAACGGCAACGATAAACCTAAGATTTTGCGCGAGTATAGGCCAAGAAACCAAGGTGAGGACTTTTGCGCTGTGGGCGTGAGTTTAACCTCGCGCCCACAGCACAAATGTCAATCATCCCTCTAAGGGCGGGTTCGCCGATATCTCCAATCAAACGCCAAATATCCACGTAAACCCGCGACTAGAAAATAGCAGCAACTTTACAGTCGGCGGCTGTCAATTTTGGCGATTCCTCCTCCAAAGGCAAAATCTTGCACCCTCGAACTCTTTAAGAAATCGTGAGGGAAACCCAATTCAATTGCACTTACTTTGTCTAACTGCTGCATTTGTTCCGGGGTTAATTCAAACTCCAAACAAGCGAGATTTTCCTGAAGTTGCGAGAGTTTGCGCGAGCCCACAATCGGAATAACTTCGACTGGCTGTTGGATCAGCCAATTTAGGGCTACTTGAGAAGCAGGTTTGCCAATTTCGGCTGCTATGAAGCTAACTTCGTCAGCAATTTTGAGGTCTCGTTCGTTAATTTTTCCCGATTCAGGTGAATTCAGCCGTTTAGCTTCGCTGGCGGTTTCTGAAGTGTTGTATTTTCCTGTCAGCAAGCCGGCGGCTAGGGGGCTCCAAGCTGTGACGCCAATATCAAAGGCCTGTGCCATAGGGAGCAAGTCCCGTTCAGGAGTTCGCTCTTTTAAAGAATAGCTGGCAAAAGTATAGTCATTTATTACATGACATGGGAGGCGTTAAGTCCCTCCCCCTTCACTTTTACTTCGAGCGGATTGACCCGCCTCGGCTGAACTACGCAGCTCCCTATCAAGAAAGCTAAACGCATTTGGGATTGCTTTTCTGAGGATGTTGTAAGACCCGTTCACATCGGAATTAATTAATTGACCGACCGATGTCTTGTACAAACCTCTCTTGATCCGCTTGCCACTAAACACAGCATCCTTATCGGTCTTTCCATAGACAGGAATCGGATCTAAAGTCAGAAAATTTGATTTCGATGTATAAGATTCTTCTTGTACAATCATCTTAATCCCAACCAATCGAGCCTTATATTCCAACATCTCAATCAGTCGAGTATGAGGAATGCCGACGAAGTTTTGGTTGGTTTGCTTTCCTAAATCAATCTCGGTTTTCCATTGTGCATTTTTGCCTACAACTAGCGTCCCAATTTGATGGGCGACCAAAAGGTCAACAATTAGGCGACTGGTATGATGCAAGTAATTATCGACTTTTTGGTGGCGACAGCGAGTTAAGCGTTGAATGCGGGGTGAACTCTTGCGACTTCCTTTTAACTGAGATTGTAACCGTGCTTTACGTTTGTTGTAGAACTGGTTGATTGATTTCAACGGACGCCCGTTAATCAACAGAGGTATAAAACCCGGCTGATTTGAAGTTAACGCCGCTAAATTATTCAGACCTAAATCAATACTAGCTACGAATTTATCGTCGCTGGCGGTGGGCTCCGGTTCATCGTATATTACCTCAATCACATAAGAATCACATTTGGGAACCAGTCTAACTTGACAGATTCGATCGGGTTCGAGCTGGGTTTTGATTGAGAGATTAGTTCCCGAAAGCTTGACGATTCCTTTCTTTAATTGCTTGCTACTAATTGCCTGAATCGTATAGACAAGGATATTCCGACCCTTGACTTTATCTTTGTACTTCGGTAGCTTCGGGCGGCCAGTAAATTTAGAGTCATCAGCTTTGTAAGCTTTAACTGCTTCAAAAAAGGACTTCCAATTCTTGTCCAATATCATCAGTATTTGCTGACTGACCTTTGCTGGCAAAACCTTGTATGCTTGATGAGATTTCATCAAACGGTTCATCTCGTTGTAATTAACGTAACCCCATCCATAGATAAAACTCTGACGAATGACGTAGTTAGCGACATTGTAGAGATTTTTGGACTTAAATGCTAATTTATCAATTTCGGCGAAACGGTGTTCCGTAGATTTAATGATGTGCCTCTCTGCTAGTTGCATTCTGAGCCTCCATCTTTTAACAATCACAACATTTTTTTGACTTCCATGACTATACGATACTACTATTGTTTATTGATGCTTACCAACTTAATGAAGTTTCACAATACTTAGTGGCAACTACCCATTTTGCGCGATCGGCTGCGATGAACTCGCCCACATATTTTTCGCTAGTACCGTTGGTGTAGAGATTCGCGGTATCAATGAAATTGCCACCCGCTTCTGCAAAGGCGTCGAACATTTTCCGGCTTTCGTCGTAGGAACTCCCCCAACCCCACTCTTCCCCAAAAGTCATGGTTCCGAGGCAGATTTCGGAAACGCGAAGTCCGCTGTGACCTAGTAGTTTATATCTCATGTCACTCTTCCCCTAATTAATGGTTGTTAACAGTTTAAATCGGGATTTCCCAAACTGTTGCCATCAGTCGGGGTGGCGAGTTTTACGGGGCCTTAGTGCTGTGCTTAATGTTGAATGTTTTGCCAAGTCAATCAAAATGCCTTAGCTTCCGGGGCTCCTGGCCGTCGCCCCTGCGTTTACTTTTAACACCGCGCAGGGGCGATCGGCTTACCAATGTATTTAGGATTACATTGCTTTCTTAAAATACAGTAAAATCGGTAAATTCTAATCTACCTTTAGGTAGGTATTTACTGACATGAGTTATATATAAAAAAATGTTCTATTTTATATAAGAAAACCAAACTGAACGATAAAAAATATCTGTAGCTAAATTAACTTTTTAGCGTTATAGTGATTTATAGATTACAAAAACTAGGTGACTCTCTTGGCTGACATCGTTGATACCGCCGTTTCGGCAGGCTCTTTTACTACCCTAGTTGCTGCCGTCCAAGCCGCTGGTTTAGTAGATACTCTCAAAGGCGCTGGCCCCTTCACCGTTTTCGCTCCTACAGACGAAGCTTTTGCTAAGCTTCCCGCAGGTACTGTAGAAGCACTGCTTAATGACATTCCTAAACTCACAAAAATCTTGACTTATCATGTCGTTTCCGGCAAAGTTATGGCCGCTGATGTGGTCAACCTGACATCTGCCAAGACAGTTGAAGGTTCAGAAGTGAAAATTGATGCTTCCAATGGCGTCAAAATCAATGATTCTACCGTTACAACAGCCGATGTTGCTGCTGATAATGGTGTCATCCACATTATTGATTCAGTCTTGCTTCCTGCGTAAGCACAAACTTAGATAGCGCAATACTATCTTGAGGGCGGTGGCTATAGTTAGCCGCCGCCCTGTTTTAGTTGATAGTTGAGATTTAAATATTTTACGCAGGTTGATAATTAAAACTATTATAGAGTAGCGGGAATTTGCCGATCGCACTGGGCTTGAGTCTGCCCCAAATTTGTCGCTGCTGAATTTACCGGGAAAACTGGTTGCCGGCAAACTGCCACAGGTACTCGGAAAAAAAATTATCAAAAAAATAAAAAAGTGCGATCGACCGCGTTAGCAATTGCCGATAATTAGCGGCCCACTTATTTTGCACTCTTGGGCTGCTTCCCGGTTGATGCGTAGATACCATGCCACCAAACCCAACATTTCTCCGAGAAACTGGGTTTACGAGGCCTTGTCCTAATTAAGATACAATAAGAACCACAAAGAAAGTGCGATCGACATTATTTGACATTCAAGCTATGCAATCTACAACTCAGTCCGAGACAGAACTGGCGATGGACGCTCCCAAACACGGATTGCCCGTTACCATCATTACAGGATTTCTCGGCAGCGGCAAAACAACCCTGCTCAACCACATCCTGACCAACCAGCAGGGTTTGAAAACAGCAGTTTTGGTAAATGAATTTGGCGAAATCGGCATCGACAACGAACTGATTGTCACCACCGACGACAACATGGTTGAGCTGAACAACGGCTGCATCTGCTGCACAATTAATGAAGATTTAGTTAATGCAGTTTACAAAGTTCTGGAACGTCAAGAAAATCTTGATTATCTAGTAGTCGAAACAACCGGACTCGCCGACCCGCTGCCAGTAGCAATGACTTTTTTAGGCACAGAACTGCGCGACCTGACTCGTCTAGATTCGATAGTTACAGTAGTAGACGCAGCCAACTACAGCTTAGATTTGTTCAACTCTCAAGCAGCTTACAGTCAAATAGCTTACGGCGATATAATTATCCTCAACAAAACTGATTTGGTTGAGGAAGCAGATTTAGATTTGTTGGAAGTTAAGATTCGCGATGTCAAAGAAGGTGCTCGAATTCTGCGAACAGTAAAATCGCAAGTTCCCCTGCCGCTAGTCCTCAGCGTCGGATTGTTTGAATCGGACAAATATTTCCAATCTGAAGAAACTGCTAGCAGTCACGACCATCACGACCACCACGACCATCACGACCATCACGACCATCACGACCACAGCCATCACGACCACCACGACCATCACGGCCACGAACATCACGACCACCACGACCACAGCCATCACGACCACAGCCATCACGACCACTCCGACCATTTAGAAAATGACGGATTTACCTCAATTTCTTTCCTGAGTGACAAGCCGTTTTCTCTGAGAAAATTTCAATATTTCTTAGACAAACAACTGCCAACAAATGTGTTTCGCGCGAAAGGGATTATGTGGTTTGAAGAAAGTCCGAAACGACATATTTTTCACTTGAGCGGCAAGCGATTTACGATGGACGATGACCAGTGGAAAGGCGATCGCAAAAACCAGCTTGTTCTCATTGGTCAGGGTTTGGATACCGAGACTTTGCGATCGCAACTCGAAAACTGTCTTTGTATGCCTTCCACCAGTCGCGGCAAAGGTTTTGGGAAAAACTAAAGGTTGAAAATTAAACAGAACAGACGTGCGCTGGCTAGAAACCCGGTTTTTTTCGTCGAGACTTCGCGGTTAAAACTTATATCTTGCACCACTCTCAATTAGCCTTTTAGGAACAGGCTTTCCGGCCTGTTCCACAAGAAAATATACTCTTTGTGGAACAGGCCGGAAAGCCTGTTCTTGAGAATGGTGCAAGATATAAGTTTTAACCAAGATTTATCGGAGAAACCGGGTTTTTTTTCATAATTCCTATTCAAAAGGTAAGTTTACCTTTTGATTTTTAGTTTTAAATTTAAGCATTTCTAATTTCCCATGCGAGTCATCATCCAGCGAGTAAAATCATCTCAAGTCGAAATAGACGATCAAATTGTCGGCAAAATTGGCTGCGGGCTTAACTTGCTTGTAGGTATTGCAGACACCGACACCGAAGCAGAACTCGATTGGATGGCTCGCAAATGCCTGGAATTGCGTTTGTTTCCCGACTCTGCCGGGGATACCGGCCGTTGGAACAAGTCCGTACAAGACATCGGCGGCGAGTTGCTGGTTGTCAGTCAGTTTACGCTCTACGGGGACTGTCGCAAAGGTCGGCGGCCTTCATTTGACCGAGCAGCGGCTCCTGAACGAGCCGAAATTTTTTACGATAAATTTGTCGAAAAGTTGCGCCAGAGCGGCTTAAAAGTCGAAACAGGCTTGTTTGGAGCGATGATGCAAGTCTCGATCGACAATGACGGGCCGGTGACTTTGGTATTAGAGAGAATCGGGGTGAATTGTGACTTTATAATATAAATAGTTGCCGTGAGTATGGTCACAATTAAAAGTGATTATTGTCATGTAACTCCTAAGTTAATTGTGAGATGATTACTCAAATTTAGTCGTTCGGCATAGGTTAGGCCAGTCAGACTCAGACAAAAATATTATTTTTACATTTATGTTAACCCCAGTAACTAAACCATCTGTCCGAGTTACCGAAATCGGCGAGTACATCCATTATCAATCTTGCGATCGCCGCTTTAAGCTAGAGCATAATAACCGAAAGCTTGGCCGAGAGCTTCCGTTTGCAGAACGCCTCTTCAACTCCTTAGATCCAGTTCTCCAAGAGGCGGGGCGATTGAGGGAGAACGAATGGGAAACTTCTCTCCAAAAAAATGGTCTCATTGACCTCACTTTGTACAGTCAAAAGTCTGCTGACGAAAAGAAGACACCCTGGACTACCTTTGTCGCACAATTGCAAGGTATAAGTTCAGGACAAAGAGCATATGGACGCGAAATTTCTCTTGAAGCAGACGAGGGAGCTTTCCAGATAAAAGGCCAAATTGACTTTGTACTAATTCTGTGGGAAGCCGATCGACCAAAGCTGCGAATTGTTGAATGCAAAGCCAGTCGTCGAGACCGTACCTACCACCGCGTGCAGGTTGCTCTATACCGGATGCTAGTACGGCAGCTTATTCAGGTAAGTCCAGTGGCTATTTGCGGCGTAGAACTCAGACCAGAAGATATCGAGTGCGTGGTGGCTAGGATTGATGAGAGTACAAATAAAAGTCAACTCATCCTCGATTTAAAACCGTTTAAGCTAGATACAGAAGAAGCGGACATTAATCGCCTCCTGGCATCTGAGGGTGCGCTAAACCGCGTAGTTCAGGCTGATTTAGCTGATTTGGACTATCAAATCGATCCGAAGTGTGATGGCTGTGTTTTCAATATTCACTGCTTATCAGAAAGTGCCAGATTGCGTCGTCTTGAACTAATAGGCTTAGATCCATCAGCAGTACGAGTCTTGCGAGCGGCCGGGATTGATAAAATCGATGACTTGGCTGAACTTGACTTAGACGGACAGCAGGCGGTTCAAGTGCGGCACGATCCAAGCTTTAGCGATAACCTAGAACTTATCCAGTTAAAAGCAAAAACTCGCAGGCGTACACTTCCAGGCGGAAATATCAAGCCAGATTCCTATGAAGTAACGCCGCTACCTTATGCAGGTCAAGGTCAACTTCCAGAACACATAATTAATGGTGAACGGCTGATTCGCGTTTACCTTTCTGTGGATTACGACTATGTAGAAAACAGGATTGGAGCGCTTGCAGCTCATGTGACCAAGAGCGAGGGACAATTACATACAAGCTTCACGCAGGTAAATGGACACTGGCAGCCAGACCCCACAGTCAAGGAACGGTGGGAGGTAGAGCGCGATCGAAATAATCGCCCAGTCTATGAAGAGCGTTCTCTCCAAAGTAAAGAAGTTATTGAGTTTCAAACCTCTCCGTGGACGGGGGAATACAGAGAAGACACAGGGGCGGAGAAACAGCTAATTCAAGCGTTTCTAAAGAAGCTGGTTGAGGTTATTGATGAGGTAGCCGAGGCCGAAACCGCTCCCATTCACTTTTATGTCTGGTCTCGATCGGAGATGGATCAGTTGCTCGAAGGATGCTCCCGCGTCAGCTCGCAATTGCTCGCCAACCTCCGAGAACTTCTAGGATGCCGTGAAAGTTTAGAGCAACTCATCTACTCTTGCTTGCACGATGAAGTCGATCGACGTTTTGCCTTGGGATGGACAGGGAGAGGCTTAGCTGTCGTTACTTCTCTGTCGTGGTTTGGGAGGCGTTATCACTGGCGGCGGCGGGTGTCTGGTGTCGAGGTCGATCTAGAGCAAGCTTTTACACAGGATATCTTCGATTTTAAGACTGATTTGGATTTAGATGCTCAGGGGCAGTGGGCAGAGCGAGATTCTGAGCAAGTCAGCAGCCACAAATTTGAAATCCGCAGTCGCTTTTATGATTCCTTAACAGCACCCTACTGGCGCGCTTACTGGCGAAAATTGCCAGATCCAACAGACCCAAATCTATCGCTAGCAGTTGCTAAGGCAATTGAGCGCTACAACAGCGCCCGGAAACCTAACTATCTCAACCATTATTTTCGCGCCCGCGTACACGCGCTGCGGTGGGTTGAAGAAAGCATTCGTTTCAAGAACCCAGAAATAGTAAAACCATCTCTTGTCATCGCTAATTTACTAGAATTCACGCTTGGGGTAGATAATGCCGCTCAGGCGGGGATTGACTATCTCCGATTGGATCAGCACGTTAAAGTGACAAACTGGATTGCTACTCACCTAGTCCCGCCTGTCTATCGCGTCCCTCTAGGGCGCACTATTCCTATTAGTGATGTTGTCTCGCACGGCAACAATAGGCTGACAGCCACTATCAACCTTGATCGGTATGGTATTAACTATGAAGTTTTGGAGACTAACTGCACGATCGAAAAAGGCAACTTTGTAAGGATTAGCCCTTGTTTTAATGATCCGCATCGCGGTCAAACATTCGGTCAACTTCTACGCGGTGGAAGTACGTGTGTTGTGGATAATATTGACTGGGAGACTCGACAGATTGAGCTTTCAGTAAGACAAACAAATAAACAAGACCGCTATCAACTCCCCGGTCGGTTTTATAAGCAAGAGGAAGAGATTTTTTCCTATGCTACTTTAGATGAAAGTCCTTCTGATTTTGTAGCCGGAAAGGTTGACGACAGACTAATAAGTGGTTTCGGAAATCATGTATGTCAGTGGTTCGATCCTGAGCGTCCTCAGATTCCTCCACAACAGGCTCTAGCAGCACAGAAGCTAGAACAATATCAGAATCTACTGCAGTCCTTGACATTGCCTAACGGACAGAAATTGGCTACCGATCAAGTAGCTGCTGCTGTCAGCGGCTTAACCGCTAGAATTCAACTTTTACAGGGGCCTCCAGGAACTGGCAAGACCCAGACAACTGCGATCGCTACTTTTTTAAGAATTTTGGCGCGTTGTTCGATCGGAGATATCGTTCTCATAGCAGCACCTACCCATACCGCTGTAAACAACTTGCTTTTGCGCCTCGATAGCCTCTTGCCAATCCTTCAGCAACAAGCCGATCAATTAGGATTAACAGTACCGCCAATAAAACTTAGCCGAGTTGACCCTAAAGAGGATGAGTCTTTTTTTGAAAAAAATGTTGAATGTTTTCGATCTAAGGGGGATGCGACAAGAGTAAATCAAATGCGCTCAAATGCTGTCTTGGTCATCGGCGGTACAACCAGCGCTCTTTTGAAATTATCGCTGGAAATTAAAGCTATCCAAGTACCTCTACTAATCGTTGATGAAGCAAGCATGATGGTGTTTCCGCACTTTTTGTCACTGGCTACATTAGTAAAAATTGACGGGGAAATCATGCTTGCCGGAGATCATCGGCAGCTATCACCAATTGTTGCTCATAATTGGGAGCAGGAAGACCGTCCGCCCATTCAACTTTACAAACCTTATGTGAGTGCCTTTGAGGCAGTTAAAAATATTAAAATTACAGGAGTTACTGATTCAGCTATTCTGAGTTCGGCGTTGAGTTTTACTTTCCGTTTGCCACCTCTGATTTGTGGCTTAATTTCCCGTATTTACAGAATGGATAATATTGAACTAAAAGGAAGGTCGCTGGATTCAAATAGTCTTTTACAGGAGGAGCTAGGTGGCTTACTTCTTGTTCTTCATTCTGAGCGTCAGTCAAAACGCAGCAATATGCTTGAGGTGGGAATTATTAAGAAAATTATTGAGGCTGCGAAAACTAAAAGAGCAATAGAAAACAAATCTGTTGCTATTGTCACTCCACACCGAGCGCAGCGAACACTGCTTAAAAATTATTTGAATGACTCCCGCGACCTCATCGATGTAATTGATACTGTTGAAAGCTTGCAAGGTGACGAGCGACCTTATATAATTGTGTCGGCAACAGCCAGCGACCCCTCAGCAATCAGTAAAAATGTGGAATTTATCTTAGACCTCAATCGGTCTAATGTGGCTTTTTCTCGGGCTCAGAAACAACTGATTGTGGTCTGCTCTAAGACGCTGCTAGATCACATTCCAGCAGAATTAGAACATTACGAGGAGACAATGCTTTGGAAGTCTTTACGATCTGTGTGTTCGGAACTCATCGGTAAAGAGATGGTGGATGGGCATCAGGTAGAAGTTTTTATGCCACCACCCGATATTCTCGAAAAGCTATCACGCATTTAAATTGCATATTTCAACTAAAGAGGATTTATCACCTTTAATATTTAGTTCGATCGACTCAGCATCGCTGTTGTCAATTTGCGGGTCTAAACTTCTGTAAGGACTTACCCGCCCCCATCAAAGCAATCGGGCTGATTTAATACAATAAATCGCTTCGGGCCTCGCTTTGGAGCCAGAAATCTGGCTTCGGTCGATCGACCTGCCTTCTTGAATAACATTAAATTTCCAGATTAACCGGGTTTCCTAACTGCTGTTGCGTAGGTTCTGAAGACATTGCAGTTAGCTACACTCTGCCAAGTCTCGATTCCACAATCTCTAACGGCCAAAACCGCCTCAAATAGCCAGTTATTAGATTGTCCACTCAGCGGCCTCGCAGCACCCTCCATTTTCCTCGCGATCGCCCCACCAAAATAACAGCTCAGAATGCTTGTACAGTAAGGCTTTAACGGCAATAAAATCAATCTTCCACAGCCAGCGCTTAGAATCAGATTCAGCAGCCAAAAACTGTTGCATGAGAGAGTGGAACACTGGCATAACTACGGTTATCTCTACTTCCGTAACATTCAATGTATAGAGAGTTGAATCCGCCGTGCCAAGCGAAACCGCCAGCAACTGCCACCTCACTCTCTGACAAATGTCCTCGCACACCCGCTGTGCCCTACCACCCGATAAATGCCATGACTGTCAAAACTGCCACCACCGTCAACTGCAACACCGCTTCTGGCTTCAACTGCATTCCGGCTACCTCCAGCGAACCAAACGCCGAAATCAATACTGTTCCCAGCATCAATGTCCTGGCTTTGGCTGACTTCGCCCTCAAAGAATTGCAAGCCGAAATGAAAACTGCCAGCCGCAGCGCTCAAGCAGTGGCGATGCGGATTGCTAAGGAAGTCGAACGGATTTGCCAAAAGAGCGATCGCATCCAAATTTCCGGCGAAGTTGAAGCTTGGCAAATCACCTTGGCGGAGCACCGGTTGCAAAAAACCCTGCAATACTACCGCCTCGGTTCCAAGCAAGGCCGCGTCGAACTGCATTCTCACCTCGCGGCTATGATTTACCGCCATGTTGCTTCTTTCCGATCGAACTTGAACTTCCAAGCTCGCTACAACATGATTGAAGACTTTTTGCAAGGCTTTTACATCGAATCTCTGCGAGCTTTCCGCCGCGAACATCAACTCGATGTCACCTACCAGCCCCGCACGCAGCTAGAATTGGCTGAGTACATGGCTTTTACCGAGCACTACGCTAAGCGCCAAATCGGCTTACCGGGCCGCAACCGCCAGCGCCTGATCGTGTTGCGTGCTCAAGGATTTGCCAAGGGCCAGCCTCCCGAAACTGCGATCGACATTGAAATGGCTGTAGAGTCGGGCAAGGGAGAAGATGCGGAAATTTACAGCCGCTCTCCGGCGCTGCAACAAGTGCGCGAGCAAATGGTATCGGAAACTGTCGATCCGGCTGATGCTGTGCTGCGCGATCGAGTAGTCTCGGAATTGATCGCCTATCTGGAATCGCAAAATCAGCCAGAATGCGTGAATTACTTAACTTTAAAATTGCAAGACCTTTCGGCTTCGGAAATTGACCGCGCGCTCGGTTTGTCTTCCCGCCAGCGCGACTACTTGCAACAACGTTTCAAGTACCACGTCGAAAAATTTGCCCGCACTCAAAATTGGAAACTCGTCCACGAATGGCTGGGTGCTGATGTCGATCAAAAGCTGGGAATGACTTCGGACAAATGGGAAGCATTTCGCGCTCAACTTGCGCCCGAAATGCAGCAACTGTTAGAAATGAAGCGGAATCAAGAAAGCGACAAGGCGATCGCCACCGCGCTCAAATGCACTCCCAAACAAGTCCAAAAACGCTGGGCGCAACTGTTGGAGCTGGCTAGCCAGACTCGCAACAGCAGCCAAGCTTAACTGGTACTCAAATATGAATGCAACTGTTTTCTTGAGACTGGAAAATGCGATCGGGTGCGGCATCTACACTGGACTGCCCGCCCCGGCGTCCGCTCTCAACTCAACCAGGGCTGCTACTTATTTATCGCCGCTTTTTGGCAAATTCAATTTATTAAAACAACATTACTTTTTTTAATATCTTTCGTTCCCTGGTTAGGCCGGGGAATTTGTTTTTATTAGTCATTAGTTATTAGTCATTAGTCATTAGTCATTAGTCATTAGTCATTAGTCATTAGTCATTAGTCATTAGTCATTAGTCATTAGTTATTAGTCATCAGTCATCAGTCATCAGTTATTAGTCATTAGTTATTAAGCTTTTGCACATTTAAACTGTGAACTAAAATTTGATAAAGTTCTTGTGGGGTGGGCGTCTCGCCCGCACAAAAATACGATTTAGCTGCAGAACAGCTTAGTTATTAGTTATTAGTCATTAGTCATCAGTTATTGGAAATTGCTTGCTGAAGAGGCTGCCTTGCATATATTCATAATGATATTTAAACATACGGAGTAGCATAATCAAGGCAAAGTTGTTCCAATGTGTTTCCCCAAAATATCTCATATAAGAGTCTATTTTTAAAGTAATAAATTATGTATATATAGCCTTTCTCATAAAGATGAGGTACTCATGGGCATAGGGCATAGGGCCTACCTCACTTTTTTGAGAACCGCTATTTTTTTTTATCCGTTAATGTACAGTATCAAAGTCTAATTTATAAATGTATTTTTTTATAAAAATAGTTAAAAACCTCTTGTGAAACTTGAGGGTGCAGAATTTATATCAAAAATGACCAGTCATCTATCCAAAGACAGAAAAATTTTAAAATAAATCTACTCATCCTACTATTCTGTTTCACTAAATCCTTCATAAGAAGGAAGCATCAAATTTAAGCTCTATCTAAAATGGGGTCATAAGTTGATATAGATAGAAAGAGAAGGACTCCTATGTTACTTTACAAAATTGAAGATTTTAATCCCAACTACCGCGAAGCTGCTTTTAATGGCGAAGATATCAAAGGTCTGGATATCTATGCTGGAAATACAGATGAGAAGATTGGCTCCATCGATACCGCGCTAGTTGATGAGACAGGGCGTTTCCGATATTTTGTTGTTGACACGGGTTTCTGGATATTTGGCAAGAAGGTATTAGTTCCAGTTGCTCTTTGTCGAGTGGAGGTTGAGGCAGAACGCATCTACGCGACGGGTTTGAAGAGTAAAGACCAAGCAGAAAGACTACCCAGGTATGAGGATGGGATGGTGGTGGATTACGATTATGAAGAACAAGTTCGGGGTGTTTATCGTACTCTAACTGTAGAAGCGTCTGCACCTGTAGAAGCATCATTGCCTTTAGAAACCTCATTGCCTGTACAAGCATCTGCACCAGTTTCTATGCCGCGTTCTGTCTCTAACCAAGCTAGCGCTGCTGGTTATGACCGCAACACCTACACTTACGAACAAGAGCCTCAATTGTATCAGATGAACGAGCGCGAGCATCACAAATTTCGACTCTACGAAGAACGACTGGTTGCAGAAAAAAGCCGTCACAAAACTGGCGAGGTAGCAATTGGCAAGCGAGTTGAAACCGAAACGGCACGAGTTTCAATTCCCACAGAAAAAGAGCGAGTTGTAATTGAGAGTATAACTCCCGAAAAGGCAGGTGCGCCAGTAAATCGGGATACTCCCTTCAAGGAGGAACCGGTGATGCGTATGGAAGTTTACGAAGAAACTGCTGATATCAAAAAAGAAGCTTTCGTGCGCGAAGAAGTTAACATCAGGAAAGAAGTTGAAACGGAGATTGTTGAGGCAACGGAAACACTGCGTCGTGAAGAGTTGGACGTGAAGAGGGAAGGGCGTTAGAGTGTGAATGAATTTAAGGATCGCGAATTAAATAACTTACAATTTTAATTGTTATTGTGGGATGGGCGTCCCGCCCGTCCTTTTTGGACGG
>NZ_JAUBTI010000110.1:0-21181 GCF_036702415.1 Microcoleus sp. D3_18a_C4
GAGCGTCCCCGCTCGCGTATTGTACAATACGCGAGCGGGGACGCTCGCACTGTAAATGCAAAACTGAGATGCTCCCAGTCACTGTTCCTCATTTAGAAAAATATCGATCGCACCTGACAGAAATTCCTTGCTATCGGATGTGGCCGCAAGATAGACTAGGAGCAGGAGCTTTCACCGTTTTGTTTCAAAACACCTCGGATGGAGAGAGAAATCAGCTACCAGCAGATTTTCGAGATTTAGCTCGTTTTACCAACATCTAACTATCCGCGTCCATCCCCGTTCATCTGCAGTTAAAAAAATCTTCTTCCCTGAATCTAACTAAAAAATGATATTATCCCAATTATCCAAAGCAATTAAAAAACCACTAAAACTCGCTGTCGGCATTTTACTTACCTTAAATCTGCTAATATTAAGCGGCTGTCAAAACAGCACAACACCCGCATCCAAAAACGGCGAACCGATCGAACTCACACTTTGGCACGGCATCAATCCACCGCCAAATCGCGACGTATTTCAAACCCTCACAGACAAATTCAACCAAACGCATCCCAACATCCAGATTAAACCAATTTACATCGGCCAGCCCGACCAACAACTCCCAAAAATACTAACAGCAATAGTTGGAAATGCACCGCCGGATTTGCTGTGGAATAGCCCTACAAGTGCCGGAAAACTAGCCGAACTCAACGCAATTGTACCCTTAGAAAACTGGCTCGACAAATCGCCCCGGAAAGCAGAAATCTACCCGACCCTCTTCGAGTCAATGGAACTCGGCGGACACACTTGGTCAGTTCCCCTAGGCACAAATAACGTCGCCATATTTTACCGTCCCAGCTTATTTGCAGCAGCAGGAATCAAAAAAGTGCCGCAGAATTGGGCGGAATTAAAGCAAGTAGCCCGATCGCTCACGCGAGATACCAACGGAGACGGCCGCACAGACCAACACGGCATAGTGCTCCCCCTAGGCAAAGGAGAATGGACAGTATTTACCTGGCTGCCATTCATGTTCAGCGCAGGCGGCGAACTCAAAGGCGAAATACCTCAAAGTCCTGTACCGCAAATAGATAATCCCGGTTCTCACGCCGCCTTAGAATTGTGGAGCGACTTGTTAAAAGAAGGTTCAGCAATATTGTCAGCACCCGAACGCGGTTACGAACTCGACAATTTCATTGCCGGGAAAGTCGCCATGCAAATCACCGGGCCGTGGACGCTAGCACAGTTGGAGCAAAGCGCGATCGACTACGCAGCAATGCCTTTACCGCTCCTCAAACGCCCCGCAGCCGTCGTGGGGGGTGAAAACCTATTTTTAATGAAAACCTCGCCAGAACGAGAGCGAGCAGCCCTAGTATTCTTAGAATACGTTATAGGTGAAGAATTCCAAACAGCATGGGCATTGGGAACAGGTTATTTACCCATTAACTTAAAATCGAGACAGAGCCAAGCTTATCAAAGCTTTGTGGAAAAAAACCCTGTTTTGCAAGTATTTTTAGAACAAATGAACTCAGCCAGAGCGCGACCCATTATATCAGGTTACTCCCGCCTATCCGAAAACCTCGGTCGCGCCATAGAGGCAACCCTTCTCGGCCGCAACCCCCAAGACGCCCTTAAAGAATCTCAAGAGCGTTTGACACTAACCTTAGATATTGCAACAGCCAAAGAGAAATAGACAAGAAAAAATATTTTTGTTAGCTGTAAATTATCCGGTTTCACTGTATTCGATCGCCAGACTTGAAGCCTCAATTGATGGGTTAAAAATCTAGTGAAAATCACTACCGCCTGCACTTCTAATCAGAAACCGTGTTGTTTGCCCCAAACTTACCTAAACTCAGAGATTTTAGGTCGCTGTTATGGGTATTTTAGGTATTTTAGGTATTTTAGGTATTATTGAGCAGGGTGCAAGATGTTAGGGTGAATTGAGTTACGATCGCCCGACACAAAAAGACACCCGCTGTCGCTCGGTAATAAATTTTTAACAAAAACCAAAAATTTACAAACCAATTGCTTAGCCATTAGAGATATATTTACAAAAAAGCGATACTCCCGAAATTCATGGGCAGATTTGATCGAACAAAAAAACCGCTCCCTCAACGGCACCACAAAAATTTAGCTCACAAGCTTCTCCCAGTACCTACCACTCATGACCTACCATCACCTAATAGAAACATTTTCTCTACCCTGTGCCTGTCCCGTGCCACATCCTGAGATCCCAACAACCGTCCACCTTTTCCCTAAACGACAATGCAGACAAAGTTCCTTAACGCAATCAAAGGACATTCCTGGCGGTACTTCCTCGCAGTAGGCGCGATCGCCCTGGTATACTATGGGGCGTCGCAATTCGCCATTTCCACCCTCACCCTCAGTTCAGAAATTTACCCGATGTGGCCGGCAGCAGGAATTGCCCAAGTCGCCCTGCTGCTGTTTGGGCGGCAACTGTGGCCGGGAATCGCGATCGGAGGCTTCCTGTTTAGCATGAGCGTACCGTCGGCCAACATCGCCACGGCATTGATCTCGGCAGGCGCCAGAACCCTGCAAGCGTGGACGGGAACTTATCTACTCCAGGGCATTAACTTTAGCGCTAGGCTCGATCGGCTCAAAGACGTTTTAGGAATAGTCGGACTAGCAGCCTTGAGCTCTACCCTAATCAACTCCACCATCGGCAGCATCGTCGTCTGCCTGACCGGTTTATCTAGCTGGAGCGATTTTGGCACGATTTGGGGGACTTGGTGGGTAGGAGACGCAATGGGAATTTTGCTCGTCGCCCCGCTGCTGCTGACGTGGCAACAATTGCCCAAAGTCCCCACCCATCGCCAACAGATAGCTGAACGAGCGATTTGGCTGCTGCTGCTACTAGCAGTCGGCTGGCTCGTCTTTTGCTCCCGCACCCGCGCCGCCTACGCCCGCTATCCCCTCGAATACTTACCATTTCCCCTAGTAGTTTGGGCTGCCTTTCGATTCGGTCAGCGCTACACCGCCCTCTCCAACTTCATCCTCTGCGGCTTCGCCATCTGGGGTATTGCCCGAGGCAGCGGCCCCTTCCTCAAACACGCCAGCAGTATCCCCCAAGCACTGTTATCCCTGCAAGCCTTCATCGCCGTCATCGCCGTCACCGGCTTAGTCTTAGCTGCCACCGTCGCCGAACGTCACCAAGCAGAAGTCTCCCTGCGCGCCAGCGAAGCCAGCCTCGCTAACGCCCAACGCATCGCCCAGCTAGGCAACTGGGACTTAGACCGCAACGCCCAGCAATTGCGGTGGTCAGAGGAAATTTACCGCATCTTGGGACAGGAACCGGGAACTTTTGAACCCAGCCTGGAAGCCTTCTTGGAATACGTGCACCCTGAAGACAGAGAATTAGTCAAAAGCTCGATCGAAGCCGCTTTATTTCAGCAACAGCCTTACAGCATCGACTACAGGCTCATACTCCCCGACGGTAGCAACCGCACAGTCTACGAACAAGCCGCCGTCACCTCCCTCTACATCACCAGCACCGTCCAAGACATCACAGACAGAAAGCAAGCCGAAGCCGCCCTGCGTTCTTCAGAAGAAAGATTTTCCAAGGCCTTTCACGCCTCCCCAGTCGGGATCAGCATCTGCACCCTCACAGACGGATGCTTCCTCGATGCCAACGAAAGCTTTTTGCGCTCATTAGGCTGGCTGCGCCACGAATTTATGGGCCGCACTCCCAGCGACTTAGGAATGTTTGTCAATTCAGAAGACGGGGGGCGACTCACCCAGATTTTGCAATCACAAAATTCGATCAGCAACCAAGAAATCAAAATTCGCACCAAAGCCGGCGAAGTGCGCGACTGGCTGCTGTCAGTGGAACTCATCGACCTCGGCAGCACTCAGTGCGTTTTAATCATGACTACCGACATCACCGAACGCCTGCGTTCCGAAGAATTCCGCCGGGCTGCATTAGCCGCCGAAGCTGCAAATAGATCCAAAAGCATTTTTCTCGCCAATATGAGTCACGAACTCAGAACCCCCCTCAACGCCATCATCGGCTACAGCGAGATCCTGCAAGAAGACGCCCGAGACCTTGGTGCCGAAGAGTTCATAGACGACCTCCAGAGAATTAACACGGCCGGCAAGCACCTACTAGACCTGATTAAAGATATTCTCGACTTGACCAAAATTGAAGCAGGCCGCATAGACTTCCACCTCGAAACCTTCACCATTTCAACTCTGGTTGAGGAAGTAGTTGCCACGATCGCGCCGATGGCCGACAAAAATAGCAATATTGTAGAAATACAATGCCCCGATGATATTGGCTCGATGCAGACCGACTTGACTAAACTCCGGCAGTCTCTGCTCAACATCCTCAGCAATGCCGCGAAATTTACTTGCTCCGGCGCGATTACCTTCGCCGTTACCCGATCCGTCGAAACCCCCGCCGACTCTGCAAAGAAAGGCAAAAAACTTGGAGCGTATAGAGGAGGTGGCAAAGCTGAAAATAGCTTGTCTCTCTTATCTTCCGCTCAAGATTGGATCATTTTTACGGTCAAAGATACCGGCATTGGCATGAGTCCCGAACAGTTAGCCAAAATCTTTGAGCCTTTCACCCAAGCCGATTCCTCAACTACTAAGAAGTACGGCGGCACTGGTTTGGGGCTGACGATTACTAAGAAATTCTGCGAAATGATGGGCGGAGACATTACCGCATTCAGCGAGGTGGACAAAGGTTCTACCTTTACCATTCGGCTGCCAGCTATTTTCACCGACCTTTCGATCTCAACCGAAAAGTCTGATCAATAATATTTTTTTACAGTTATTTTCTATGCCTGTAAATTTTATTTGCCTCCGCACTTGGCTGATTATTTCGCTAGCAGATAGGGAGATTTTCCCCAGAATTTATCACATTATAAAGTAAGTTTTTTACGAGGTTTTTCTAATATAGAGTAATCTTAAATGAGTCGTATTTTTTTTACCCCACCCCAACCCTCCCCGAACCCGCTCGATCGGGAGTAATAAATTCACAAATGATGTAGGATTGCTATAGAGGTAGAAGATTAGGGCGGGTTAGATAACCCTAATTAATTTATGAGTAAATAGGGCTTGCTGAATAATCGATCGCATATTGCGTGGCGAAAGGTTTCGCTCGCGCGATCGAGAGTAAAGTGCAAGATAAACAGGTAAAATAGGTCAAAACCCGTGCATCACCACCTGCGCTCGTGTACCGAAAAGTTGAGCTGGCCCCACAACCCCCATCCGAGTTTGAACTGCCCTTCGGAGGCAGCTTGTCACCAGATAACCGTTGGGTCAAAATGACCCAAGTAATCCCGTGGTCAGAATTTGAAGCAGAATATGCTAAAAACTTCCCCACAGAAATGGGTGCACCAGCCAAATCCTTTCGGATGGCGTTGGGGGCATTAATCATCAAAGAAAAACTCGGAATTAGCGATCGGGAAACCGTCGAACAAATTCGGGAAAACCCCTATTTGCAATACTTTATCGGTCAATCAACATACAGTAATGAACTACCATTTGATCCATCACTATTAGTTCACTTTCGGCAACGAATTAGTCCGAACTTAATTAATAAAGTGAATGAACGCATGGTCGAAAAAATGCGTTCCATCATCCCAGTTAAAACTGAAAAAAAAAAGGATTCGGACGCCAAAAATGAGTCACCCAATCGCGGAAAGTTGATCGTAGATGCGACCTGTGCCCCAGCCGACATTAGTTATCCAACCGACTTAGGACTATTAAATGGAGCCAGAGTTCATACCGAAAAAATTATAGACATCCTGTATAAACAGATTAAAGGGAAAAGCAATAAAAAACCAAGAACCTATCGTAATCTAGCTAGAAAAGACTACTTAGCAGTAGCAAAACAAAGACGACCAACCCGTAACCAAAGAAGACAGGCACTTAAAAAACAACTCCAATATATCAAAAGAAACTTAGCTCATATTGAACAGCTAATCAAGTCAGGTGCGACCCTAGAAAAATTGAATAAAAAGCAATATAAAACCTTGCTAGTCCTCACAGAAGTCTATCGGCAACAGCTCTGGCTATTGGAAAATAAGAAACAGAGCATAGACGATAGAATAGTAAGTTTAAGTCAACCCCATATTCGTCCCATTGTCCGAGGAAAAGCAGGGAAAAAGGTAGAATTTGGAGCAAAACTCTCAGCGAGTTGTTTTGAAGGATATGTATTTTTAGACCGGATAAGCTGGGATAATTTTAACGAATCAGGGGACTTAAAAGCACAAGTAGAAGCTTATCGTAACTTTACAGGATATTATCCAGAGTCAGTTCATGCCGATCGCATTTATCGTACAAGAGAGAACCGAGCTTGGTGCAAAGACAAAGGCATTAGAATCAGTGGACCGCCTTTAGGAAGGCCTCCAACCAATATCAGCAAAGAAAAAAAGAAGCAAGCGTTGGAAGATGAGAGAATTCGCAATGCGATTGAGGGAAAGTTCGGACAAGGTAAACGAAGATTCGGTCTGAATAGAGTGATGGCAAAACTTGATAATACTTCTGAAACAGTCATTGCGATTACTTTTTTAGTCATGAACCTTTCTACCTGGTGGCGCCGGGTTTTTTGTGTGTTTTTATGCCGTTCGGGGAAAACAATGCCTGTTTTTGGGCTGCACATAATCTGGGGTTATGCTTTACTCAGAATGAGGCAGGAAAAACTCATATTTAACTCGGCTTAAATATATCGAGCACTCCCGATCGCCAGAAAGCGATCGATTATTCAGCAAGCCCTAAATACGAAAAGTCCTGAAATCGTTTCGGCTGGCATGGGAATAATAATTTTTCCTGTCCAGTACCCGCGTCCGCGATCGTTTTTTGGGTCCCACCTAGTTTTTGAGGGTAAGTTCACTTGATTAATAGCTGGTAAAAGTATAGTCATTTATAGGCATGGGAGGCTTCAAGTCCCTCCCCCTTCACTTTTACTTTGAGCGGATTGACCCGCATTGGCCCAACTACGCAGCTCCCTATCAAGAGTGCTGAAGGCATTTGGGATTGCTTTTCTGAGGATGTTGTACGAAGCGTTGATATCAGAATTAATTAACTGACCAGTCGATGTTTTGTACAAACCTCGCTTGATCCGCTTACCAGTAAACATCGGCTCTTTTTCTGTTTTCCCGTAGACAGGGATTGGGTCTAGACCCACGAAGTTGGCCCGCGATGTGTAGGATTCTTCCTGCACAATTACTTTAATTCCCACCAAGCGAGCTTTGTATTCTAACATCTCAATTAATCGAGAGTGAGGAATACTGACAAAATTTTGGTTGGTTTGTTTACCTAGATTGATATCGGTTTTCCACTGTGCATTTTTGCCGATTACCAGCGTTCCAATTTGGTTCACTACCAAATGGTCAACAATCACACGACTAGCATGATGCAAGTAATTATCAACTTTCTGATTACGACAGCGAGTTAATCGCGCTCATCCTGGGTGAGGTTTGACGATTCCCTTTTAACTGGAATTGTAATCGGGATTTGCGTTTGTTGTAGAACTGGTTAATCGATTTCAATGGTCGCCCGTTAATCAACAAAGGGATAAATCCCGGTTGATTTGAAGTTAACGCCACTAAATTATCCAGTCCTAAATCAATACTAGCTACAGAGTTGGCATTGCTGATTGTGGACTCCGGTTCATCATAAATCACCTCAATTACATAGGAATCACATTTCGGAACCAGTCTAACTTGACAAATCTGGTTGGGATTGAGTTGGGTTTTAATTGAAAGCTCAGTGCCGGAAAGTTTGATAATTCCTTTCTTTAACTGTTTACTACTAATCGCTTGAATGGTGTAGACGAGAAGGTTTCGCCCTTTGGTTTTGTCTTTGTACTTTGGCAATTTTGGGCGACCAGTGAATTTTGAAGAGTCAGCTTTGTAAGCTTTAACGGCTTCAAAAAACGATTTCCAATTCTTGTCTAGCACCATCAAGATTTGCTGACTTACTTTAGCAGGCAAAGCCTTATATGCTTCGTGAGACTTCATCAATCGGTTCATTTCGTTATAACTGACATAACCCCATCCATAAATAAAGCTCTGACGAATGACGTAATTGGCGGCATTGTAGAGGTTTTTGGACTTGAAAGCTAGTTCGTCTATTTTGGCGAAACGGTGTTCCGTTGATTTAATGATGTGCCTCTGTGTTAGTTGCATTTGAGACTTGCGTTTTTTGGGCGATGCGTATTCCTTGTTCAACACTCACAACAATATAATACCATTATTGTTTATAATTGCTTATAAACTAAATGAAGTTTTACAATACTCCGAACAGTTTTTATCGGGCCCAATGGCTGATTCTCGCTTGACTTCGATCGACTGTGGATAATTAAATCAATGTCGGCTCCACACCGGGATTGCATTTAATTCGACTTTTTTCTGCTCCTTGCCCCGCGTAAGCTTGTAGTATCGTTACCCAAACTTTCCTGAGTATTGACTCGATCAGATGATATTATTATTTTTGAGCCGGCTGCCGACATTCAGAAGATTGGTTTGTACACAACCCTTAAAAGTTATGAGAATTAATATAATTAGCCGAGTTGGAAAGATTTTGGAGAGCAGAGATGATCCCTCGGCTTCTCAATAAAACCTGTTAGAGATTTCGATCGCGTACTTGTCCCCTAACCGTATACCTACCTATATATATTATTAATTAAAAAGATATACTGTAGAAAGTTGCCTACAAAGCGCCAGAAAATATGCACCCCCACCTCCAGCGCCAACTCGAACAGCTCGGTTTAGTCGGCGAGTCTCCCCCTCCCACTGCTGAGCAGTGGCAGCTTTTATTAGAGCAGGTAAGTTGTAGCTATGACAAAGTTCAGAGTCAGCAAGAACTTCAGCAGCAGGATTGCTTGAACTCGGAGACGGTGCCGTTAAAGGATTTAACCCACTCGCCGCAGTCCCCTCAAGACTCTCCAACAGCTTCAGAATTCGATCGACTGCGGGCGAGTGTCAACAGTTTGGGGGCGGGATTGTGTATCCTTGACGCGAAGGGCTGTGTAATCTCGGTGAATCCAGAGGCCGAACGCTTGCTGGGGTGGCGAGAGTCGGAACTTGCAGGCGTTTCTCTGCTAGAGCGCATCGGGAAGCAAAACAAAGGCCACAAATCCCCAGTTTTGACGGCTCCGAAACATTCGCCCAGCAAGACTGAAGATAGGCCGATCGCACCTACACTAGATTTACAACAGGCGATCGCTTCCAGTCAACCTTGCAACAACTGGGACGACGAGTTTTTGTGTCGCGACGGCAAGATTTTACCAGTTTCCTATTTTTTCCATCCCGCAGTTGAGGGAAGCGAAATATCAGTCTTGGTGTTTTTTGACATTTTTGACATTAGAGAACACAAGCAATCGCTCTCGATACTGCAAGCAGTTCTAAAATCTACCGATGCAGGAATTCTGGCCGTTGACATCAACGGCAATGTATGCAATTATAATCAGAAATTTCTAGAGCTGTGGGGTTTGTCCGCCAGCCAAGGAAAGTTGAGCCGATCGACCTTCGGCCCAGTCAAAAACACGATCGAAACAGGATTCCCATTCGACAGGGAACAATTAAAAGACCCGCAAGGATTTCTCCAAAACGTGCTCAAAGTGTCGGCAGATTCAGATACTCAAATCAGCGAATTATTAGAATTTAAAGACGGAAAAATTCTTGAATTAAATTCGTTGCCATCAAAAGTCGGAGCGAAAACAGTCGGTAGAGTCTGGATCTTTCGAGACGTTACCGAACTCAAAAAAGTAGAACAATCTTTGCAGTATCGAATAGAATTCGCTCAGTTGATTGCCCGTTTGTCAACCGATTTTATCAGCAAGCCCTTATCAGAAATAGACAAAGGCATCGATCGCACTCTAGAAGCGATCGCCACCTTGAGCGGGTTTGACCGCAGTTACATCTACCTGTTATCATTCGACAAAACCCGCGCCGACAAAACCTACGAGTGGTGCGGCGAAAGCATTCCGGCCGTCAAAAACAGCACCGACAAACCAATAGACATCGCACAAATCCCTTGGATTGCAGAAAAGCTCGATCGCGCCGAATGCCTTTATATTCCAGAAATCGGCGAACTCCCGCCCTCAGCAATCGCCGAAATTGCCTATTTTATCGGTCAAAATCCAGCCCAATTCCCGACAGACTCCCCATCCCAAACAGTCAATCAAACCGCAACCGCCTCAATACCTTCGAGTGGGACTTCCCTCAATAATTTAGAATCCCAAAAACCGCTAAAAAATAGCCAATCACTGATAATTATTCCCATAATTTCGAGTAAAAACCTAGTAGGATTTCTCGGATTCGAGGGCTTAAAGCAAACAGCAGGTCGAGCAACCGAAATATCCCCACAGCTAAAAATGGTAGGAGAAATGCTCGCCAATGCCCTAGAGCGCAAGCGAGCAGAAGCAGCCTTGAGACAATCCGAAACAAAATACCGCAGCATCTTTGAAAACGCAGTCGAAGGCATATTCCAGACCACCCCAGACGGGCGCTACCTCAGCGGCAATCGCGCACTAGCCGAGATTTACGGCTACGAATCCTGTGCCCAAATGCTAGCCGAACTCACAGATATCAACCGCCAACTTTACGTAGACCCGAATCGGCGCGCCGAGTTTATGGCCCAATTGCGCGCGCGCCACCAAGTGTCAAAATTTGAATCCCAAATATACCGCCGAGACGGCAGCACGATCTGGATTTCCGAAAACGCGCGCAGCATCTGCGACGAAAACGGCAGCGTTTTGTACTACGAAGGCACAGTCCAAGACATCACCGATCGCAAACAGGCAGAATCCGCCTTGCAGTCGGCCCTAGAAGCAGCCGAATCAGCCAACCGGGCAAAAAGCACATTTCTCGCCAACATGAGCCACGAACTTCGCACACCGCTCAATGCCATCATCGGCTACAGCGAAATGCTCCAAGAAGAAGCTGAAGAATTGGGTGATGAAGCTTTCGTCCCCGACCTCGAAAAAATCTGCAGCGCCGGCAAACACCTGCTGTCGATGATCGACGACATCCTAGATATCTCTAAAATTGAAGCAGGTCGAATGGATCTCTACTTAGAAACCTTCGACATCCATACCTTAATTGAAAGTGCTGTTGCCACGGCCAGGCCGCTGGTTGAGAAAAACGGTAATACCCTAGAAGTGTACTGTCCAGACAACCTCGACACCATGCACGCGGACATGACCAAAGTGCGGCAAGTGCTGCTTAACTTGCTCAGCAACGCTGCCAAGTTCACACAAAACGGGAGAATTGCGATCGGAGTGGAAAGAATTAAAAATGAACAATTAAAAATGAAAAATCAAGAGGAATCTTCCGAAATTTTAATTTCCAACTCCGAATTTTTAAGTTTCCGCGTCGCCGACACTGGCATCGGCATGACACAAGAGCAATTGGAGCGAGTTTTCCAACCTTTCACCCAAGCTGATGCCTCGACTACCCGCGAGTACGGTGGCACCGGTTTGGGACTAGCAATCAGCCAGCGCTTCTGTCAGATGATGGGCGGCAGCATTGAGGTCAGCAGCACCTCGGGTTCCGGCACCACTTTCACCGTGCTCTTGCCCAGCGCCATCAAACAGCCGGAAATCCCCAACAATGTCCACGACAGCACTAGCCCTCCCGACGCCCCCGCTGTCGGCACGGTGCTGGTAGTTGATGACGACCCGATATCGCGGGATTTAATCCAGCGCACCCTCAGTCGCCAAGGACTGCACGTAGAAGTCGCAGGCGGCGGCGAGCAAGCTCTCCGGCTCGCTAAGCAACTACGGCCAGACGCCATTACCCTGGATGTGATCATGCCCGGAATGGACGGCTGGGCGGTACTCTCAGCGCTGAAGGCAGATCCTGAGCTTGCCGAAATTCCCGTAATCCTGCTATCCTTTGTGGGCAACAAAAGCCTCGGCTTTGCATTGGGTGCCTCGGACTACCTCACCAAACCAGTGGACGGCAAACGGCTGGCTGCCTTGTTGAACAAGTACCGACGCGACCAAGACGACGTTGCAAGTAACAATTTGACCTGTCAAATTCTAATTGTGGAAGACGACGTTGCCACGCGCGAAATACTGCGATGCGTACTAGAAACACAAGGCTGGGAAGTAACGGAAGCTGACAGCGGACGCGCTGCTCTCGATCGGCTAAAAGTTGCTCGCCCGCACCTGATATTACTGGATTTGATGTTGCCAGAAATGGATGGTTTTGAGTTGATCGGGGAAATTCGCAAATCCCATTCGGGAGATCCTATACCGATTGTTGTGCTCACGGGGAAAAACTTGACACCGGCCGAAAGCCAGCAGCTAAACGGCTACGTCGAGCGGGTGCTACAAAAGGGAGTCTACAGTTGCGATACTTTGTTGCACGATGTTCGCTCTATAGTCAATGACAGGTTCGATCGCAGGTACGACTCGAAAGGCAAGGAGAACACCAATGGCTAAAATCCTGTTGGTCGAAGATAACGAAATGAACAGGGATATGCTTTCCCGGCGTCTGGCCCGCAAGGGACACGAGGTCTTTATTGCTGTTGACGGTGCTGAGGGAGTGTCGATGGCGCTCGCGAAGGTACCGGATTTGATTCTGATGGATATGAGTCTGCCAGTGCTCGACGGGTGGCAAGCAACGCAGCAAATTAAGGCGGCTTCTGAAACTAGCACGATTCCGGTGATTGCGCTGACGGCTCACGCAATGGCGGGCGATCGTGAAAAGTGTATTGCCGCCGGCTGCGACGACTACGACACCAAACCGGTCGAGTTTCCTCGACTTTTGGGTAAGATTGAACTGCTTCTAAAAAAGGCTATGACATGAAAGGTGACGAGGGCAGCGTGCTGGTTGTTGACGACAATGAGGTAAACCGCGATTTGCTGGCCCGCCGACTTCAGCGTCAAGGCCATGTGGTGACTGTTGCTGAAGATGGTCTCCAAGCTCTGGAAATGTTGCGAAGCCATCCTTTTGATTTGGTTCTCCTAGACATTATGATGCCGCAAATGAACGGCTATCAGGTGCTCGAAAGTCTGAAGGCGGACGAGAATTTGCGCTACATCCCGGTGATTATGATTTCGGCGGTGGACGATATCGACAGTATCGTCAGGTGTATAGAGTTGGGGGCGGAGGATTATCTTTCTAAACCGTTCAATCCGGTATTGCTCAAGGCTCGAATTAGCGCTTGTCTCGAAAAGAAGCGACTGCGGGATAAGGAACAGGCCTATTTACATGAGTTGGCCCAGGAAAAGGAAAAGTCCGAGCGTTTGCTGTTAAATATTTTACCGAAGGCGATCGCGCAGCGCCTGAAACAGGGGGAAATTACGATCGCAGACAGTTTCGCTGAGGTAACAGTGATGTTTGCCGATTTGGTCGGTTTTACTAAGCTTTCGGCTCATTTATCGCCGGCCCAATTGGTGGAGTTGCTCAACGAGATTTTTTCGGCTTTTGACGAGTTGGCCGAGCGCTACGGACTTGAGAAAATTAAGACGATCGGCGATGCTTATATGGTAGTTGGCGGTTTGCCGACGCCCAGCGACGACCACGCCGAGTCGATCGCGGAAATGGCGCTGGAAATTCAAGCAGCAATGACTAAGATCCGTACCAAGGGAGGTCAGCCGCTCAGCATCCGCATCGGCATCCACACAGGCCCGGTGGAAGCTGGGGTAATCGGTACTAAAAAATTTACTTACGATTTGTGGGGAGATACGGTAAATACAGCTTCCCGGATGGAATCTCAAGGCGTCCCCGGCAGCATTCAGGTGACAGTTGCTACCTACGAACGCTTGCGGGGTAAGTACGTTTTTGAGGAGCGCGGCATCATTCCAGTGAAGGGGAAAGGCGATATGATGACTTATCTGCTTGTGGCCCGAAACGCTTAATTAATCATTGGGCATTGGGCATCGGGTATCGGTAACTAATATCCACAGTCAACAGTCAACAGTCAACAGTCAACAAATCATCAAATGAGCGTAAATTCTAATCTCTTAATGTACGCCCAATGGGCGGGAATTCTGACAGTAGCTTTGGCTATTTTAACAGTTATAGCATTTATCTTCAAATGGGGTTTTCGCTTCCGATTGGTAGGAGTGACAAGCTTTATGGGAGTAATTGCTGCGAGTATATTCGGTCTGGGTTTGGGACTGTTTTCCCGTACAGAAATTCCGGGTGCGGTGCGCTATTCTTTAGTTTACGATACTGGCGGCGCTCAAACAGTAGTTACTGTGCCACCTACGATCACCGAATCGGAATTAGAAGCAACGATGCGGCAAGCGGCGGCGGATTTGTACTCTCCAGGGCGCTCTGGGCGCGGCAGAGACTACATGACCATCCGCGTTCGTACAGTGGTACATCCTGAACCGGGGCTGTCGCAGCCGCTGTTTTTGGGCGAGGTGAGGCGATCGCTCGCGACTCGTTATGATGACAAAATGGCGATCGAAATCTTCCCCGAAAAAGTTGCTATTCTGAAAAAATATCAAGCTTAAAAGTAGGGTGCAGCAGCATTCTTAGGGCTTACGCATCGGAGATCAGAAACCGGGTTTTTTACAAAAATACTTCGTTGTAACGCGCAGATTCGGTAAAAACCCGGTTTCTTTGGTCGTAGTCCGTAAGTGGTGAAAAAATAATTTAAAGTTATAAAAATAATATCAAATTATGACTCAAAATTCCGAAAAATTACTAACAGACCTCTTCAATGCTTGCAACCCATATTATCCTTTGCCAGCAGGCGACCCGCGATATGTTGACTGTCGAGAAGTGCGGGGAGATGACAATATTACTTTAGACTTGGGGCGCAATATTCAGCGTTCCCAAGAGATGACTTGTCAGTTGTATGCCGGACATCGCGGTGCGGGAAAATCAACGGAATTGCTGAGGCTAGAAAAATATTTAACAGAACAAGGTTATTTTGTAGTTTATTTCGCGGCTGACGAACAAGATATTAATCCCGAAGATACTGAATATACAGATATTTTGCTGGCTTGCACTAGACACTTGTTAGAAACAATTAAAGATGCTGACTCGAAACCTTTGCTCGATTGGATGAAAAACCGCTGGAACGATTTAAAAGATTTAGCTTTGACAGAAGTGTCTTTTGAAACCTTGAGCTTAGAAATGCAAATTGCTCAGTTTTCCAAACTGACGGCGAATGTGAGAACCGAACCGAGTCTGCGCCAAAAAATTAGAGAAAAAGTTAATCCCTACACCACAACGCTGCTTGATGCGCTGAATCAGTTTATTCGCGATGCTAAAAAAAAGTTGCCCACCCAATATTCACAACTGGCAATAATTGCCGATAATTTAGACCGGATTGTGCCGTTTTCTAAAGACGGAGGGGAACGCAGCAATCTCGACGAAATTTTTTTAGACCGCAGCGAACAACTCAAAGCTTTAGATTGTCACGTCGTTTACACCGTACCGATTTCGATGGTGCATTCCAACCGCGCGACCGATTTGAGCAATAATTATAATAATGCTCCGCAAGTTCTGCCGATGATTATGCTACGCAATCCCAGCGGTGAAATTAATCAAGCGGGACTTGCTAAAATGAAAGAGGTGATTGAGAAGCGGGTGAAACAAGTCGCTCCCGATTTATCTTTAGAATTAGAAACAGAATGGTTTGACACCAGAGAAACGCTTGAAAAACTGTGCTTGATGAGCGGGGGTCACGTCAGGAATTTGCTGTTGATGCTGCAAGAAGCTATAAATCGCACCCAAGAGTTGCCAATTACTGCAAAAGCGGCGCAAAGGGCGATTACGAACTTGCGGAATATTTACCGCAGAACCGCCCACAAAGATGACTGGTCAATTTTAGCGAAAGTATCTGTTTCTCGCCGGATACTTAATGACGAACAGCACCGCAATTTGCTATTTAACCGCTGTATTTTGGAATACCGATATTATGATGAGGATGAAGAAATGCAGAATTGGTATGACGTTCACCCGCTAATTAAAGGCATTCAGGAATTTAAGGAAGCAGTCGCTATACTTCAGCCATGACGCAAGAAATGATGGATTGGGACGAAGATTTGCCTCCAGCAGAACCGGAGGAAGAATATCTAGCTCTGGTACGAACTCTCAATCGGACAGACGGCTTTCGCTTGTTGTTTGTCGAGTGTACGCTGGCTGAGGGAGAACGCTGGATTGCTAGAGTTAAAAGAGATATCCGGCCGCAAAAGATTGAGGTTTTAGCTCTGGACAAGCCGGTTTATAACTTTTACAATCTAATTGAAGAGTGGCCAGAACGCGATCGAATCAATATTCTATTTGTCAAAGGCTTGGAATATTCACTTTATGAATACGAAAGAGATAAAAAAGCCAGTGGATGGGAAAGCGAGGATATTTACTTTTACAGTTGGCGGGGCGTGCCACCTGTTTTAGTTAATTTAAACCAGCAGCGAGAACGATTTCGAGATAATTTTAAAATTTGCTTTGTGTTTATTTTGCCTAAGTTTGCTGTGGATTATTTGATTCAGCGGGCGCCGGACTTTTTTGATTGGCGATCGAGTTTGTTTAATTTGTCGATGGATGGAGAACGCTTGGAAGCGGAATCAATAAAAGCTTGTTCGGAAAGATGCAATATAGAAGATTATTTATCCTTAACTCCGGAAGAACAAAAACGGGAGCTGGTGAGGATTCAAACTTTAATTGACGAAGACGGGCAAACACAAGAACAAAAAGCTGAATTGTTTTACGAACAAGCTTTATTGTATCACTCTGCTGAACAATATGCAAAGGCGATCGCCTCCTACGACCAAGCCTTAGAAATTCAACCAGACAGACACGCAGCTTGGTACAATCGAGGCATTGCACTCGGTAACATAGGCAGGTTGGAAGATGCGATCGCCTCTTATGATAAAGCCTTAGAAATCAAACCATACGACCACGAAGCCTGGTACAATCGGGGCATTCTACTCGGTAATATGGGCAGGTTGGAAGAGGCGATTATCTCCGTTGACTTATCTATTCAAAACTTGCAGCAAGTCATCAATCTGAATCCTGACAAATACCGAGAAATGGCAAAAACTGACTCGGATTTTGACAGCATTCGATCGCATACTCGGTTTCAAGCCTTGATTCAAGAATAGGGATTTGCCCTTGGGCGGGGCGGGTTTATGAGATTGTCGGTTTTAGGCAATTATTGTTGGTAAAACCCGCCCCTACAGCATCAAAAACACTATTCAATGAAGCTAGCAGACGCGATATGATGGATAATTAATAGTGAGGTAAAAGATGACTCAACTAAATGTAACTGTAACTAATGACAGATTTCCCGAACTCATCGCCCGCGTTGAGGATACTGGAGAACGAATCATCATAGAACAGGAAGGAAGGGCGATCGCTGCTATCATTACTTATGCCGATCTGAAGCGACTAGAAGCACTAGAAGCCGCCCTAATTAACAAAGCAAAACTAGAAGAAGATCAATGGCTAAAAGCTGCGATCGCAAATCCAGCCTTTGATTCTCTGAGAGACTCAGCAGAAGATATCTACACTTTAGCTGATGGCGTGCCATTCCACGACCCTGAATGGATTAAAACAGTAGCAATCCAGCCTGATTTTGGTTCGATCCTAGACCCAGAAGAAGACATTTATACTATAGCTGACGGTAAACCATTCCATGACCAAGGGTAAGATTTTCCTAGTACCGTTTCCCTATGATGATTTATCGGCCAACAAACTGCGTCCTGTAGCTTGCTTGACTAACCCTTTGGGAGCGCGACGCCATGTTATTATTGCTTATATTACAAGTCGCTTGCCCACAAATCTATTGGAAACAGATATCGTATTAGAAGCTTCTCATCCCGACTTTCAGGCTTCGGGGCTGCGGGTGCCATCTACTATCAGGCTGCATCAACTGGTAACTGTTTCTACAGTGGTTGTTCAGCGTGAGTTAGGTGAATTATCATCAGATACACAGGCTCAAATTGCTGAAAAGCTTTACAATTTGCTAAGTCAGTGATTGCCGATAGGTGAAACTTATATCAGGACTTACGCAACTTTTAAATTTTTACACTACCCGTAGCAATAAGGGCCGCAATGCACTACAAATAGGGTGGATATGTAAGTCCTGTTATATCTTGGATGAGGTTTGTCACACCTCAGTACGATCGCCCTTTCCTCTTTTCTACGCAGTAATATAAAAAAAATAGTATTAATCTATACCTACAAATCCAAGCTCTAGAATTATAATGAAAAAAATTGAAAAAGTCCCCAAATTCCTGTAAAATTGCCATAAATAACCAAATAGTCGCGATCGAAAGCACTCAAAGGCGAAAAAGATCGCATATAAAAAAGAAAAGAATCAATTAGACAGAAAATAATGAGGTGAAACCCCTTGCAAAAATTAGCCAGCATAGAAAAGCCGATCGACTCAGGGGAAAAATCCATAGCAGTCAACACCCAAAAGGCTCAAACATTGTACGAACGCGGCAACGCCCTAGAAGCAATGGGACGATTCCAAGCTGCGATCGAATCTTGGGAAGAAGCGATCGAACTTGAACCAAAATTTTATGAAGCGTGGTACAACCAAGGCGTAGCACTCAAAAAATTGGGCCAGCTAGAAGAAGCGATCGCAGCCTACAACCAATCCCTACAAATCAAACCAAACAATCCCGAAGCGTGGTATAATCGCGCCAACGTTTTGCGGAAGCTCAACAGACTCTCAGAAGCGATCGCATCCTACGAAAAGGCGATCCAACTCAATCCCAGCTACCCGGAAGCTTGGACGAACCGCGGCAACACCCTCGTCAGCTTAGAAAAATTATCAGAAGCGATCTCCTCCTACGAGAAAGCTATAGCCATCAAACCAGACTACTGCGAAGCTTGGTACAACAAAGCATTTGCCCTGAGAAAATCCGACCAAAATACAGCCGCCATCACTTCTTACGACAAAGCGATCGAACTCAAACCAGACTTGCATCAAGCCTGGTACAACCGCGGCTTAGCCCTAGCCGATGAAAAACTCTACCCGGAAGCCGTCGCCTCCTACGACAAAACCCTGCAACTGCGGCCGAATTCCGCCGAAGCCTGGAACAAACGCGGCAGGGCGATCGCACAAATGGGACAATTTGAAGAAGCGATCGCATCCTGGGACAAAGCCCTCGCACTCAAGCCAAACGACAGCGAAACCTTTTACAACCGCGGCTTAGCCTTCGCCAACTTACAACGCTTGGAAGAAGCAATAGCCTCTTGGGACAAAACCGTAGAGTTGCAGCCAGAGAACACCGAAGCCTGGTACAACCGCGCCGTCGCCCTCAAAAAAATTCAACGATTTAGCGAAGCGATCGCCTCCTACGATAAAATCATCGCACTCACACCCGACGATCCAAACCTGTACTATCAAAAAGCTTGCCTTTACGCCCTGGAAAAAGAAGCAGGCGAGCTCACAAACAGCCAGGAACTTGTAGCCTGCAGCATCGGGCGGGCGATCGAAAACTTATCCAAGGCGATCGAACTCAATCCGCATAAATACCGGAAATTATGCAAAAATGACTCTAAATTGCGTACAATACGGGAAGAAGTGCGGTTTTTAGCTTGATTTCAGGGTAGCTATGATTGATGGATACGGATGCCGCACCGCAACCTTTGTAGGCACAACAGCACCATAAACCCCAATCATGCAAACCCTAGATAAAACTCAAGCAAAATTCGCTCAACTGGCAGCCCACCTCAGAGAAGTTACGGACATCGAATCAGCCTCGTCGTTGCTGCATTGGGATCAATCAACTTATATGCCCCCCAAAGGTGCAACTGCCAGAGGCCGCCAGTTGGCTACTCTCAAACAAATATCCCACGAAAAATTTACAGATCCAAAAATAGGTGAACTCCTAGAAGACTTGCGTTTCTACGAACAAACCCTCCCCTACGACTCCACCGCAGCCAGCCTGATCCGCATAGCCCGCAGAGACTACGATCGCGCCGCCAGAGTTCCCGCAACCTTCATGTCCGCACTCTGCCGCCACCAAGCCGACTGCTACGAAGCTTGGGCCGCGGCCAGGGCAGCCAACAACTTCGCAGCCGTTGAACCGTATCTAGAAAAAACCCTAGAATTAAGCAGGCAGTACGCCGACTTTTTCCCCGGATACGAACACATCGCCGATCCTTTGATCGATCGTAGCGACTACGGCATGAAAGTATCCCTGCTACGCCCGCTTTTCGCCCAACTGCGTCAAGAATTAGTGCCGATAGTCGAAGCCATCACTTCCCAACCTCCCGCCGACGACTCCTGCTTGCACCAAGACTTCCCCGAATTCCAACAACTAGAATTCACCCGCAAAGTTGTAGAACGCATGGGGTTCGACTTCCAACGGGGACGGCAAGACACCACCCTGCACCCGTTCATGACCAATTTCTCCATAGACGACGTGCGAATTACCACCCGCGTCTATGAAGACCACTTGGATCAAGCACTCTTCAGCAGCATCCACGAAGCCGGACACGCCCTCTATGAACTCGGAAATTCCCCGGAATTTGAAGGCACGCTTCTGGCAGGTGGCATTTCCTCCGGCGTGCACGAAAGTCAATCGCGACTTTGGGAAAATATGGTGGGGCGCAGCCGCGGTTTTTGGGAATGTTTCTACCCGCAACTCCAAGGCGTATTTTTGCGACAGTTGGGACACGTATCCACTGACGCATTTTACCGGGCAATTAACAAAGTCTCGCGATCGCTCATCCGCACGGACGCCGACGAAGTAACCTACAACCTCCACGTCGCCATCCGCTTTGACCTAGAATTGGCAATGGTAGAGGGAAAACTAGCAGTCCGAGACCTCCCCGAAGCCTGGAACGAACGCTATAGAACCGACCTCGGCGTTGTTCCCGCCACCGACAGCGAAGGCGCGATGCAAGATGTTCACTGGTATGTTGGTACGATCGGCGGAATGTTCCAAGGTTACACCCTGGGCAACTTGATGAGCGCCCAATTCTACGAAACAGCAGTAAAAATCAATCCTGAAATTCCCGTAGAAATAGAACGGGGCAATTTTAGCGTACTCCACAACTGGCTCAAACAAAACATCTACCAGCACGGCCGCAAATACACTGCTGTCGAATTGATCGATCGCGTTACAGGTTCACCTTTAACTATCGATCCATTTATCCGTTACATTCGCCACAAATACGGGGAGTTTTATGTCATGTAAATTACCCAGCACGTAGCTGAGTACAGGTACTGTGTGGGCTTTCAATAGCCCTGAAATGATCTTGCACATTGCAAAACAATCTCGAACCTTCGGGCTTATTTACGAAAG
>NZ_JAUBTI010000111.1:0-3151 GCF_036702415.1 Microcoleus sp. D3_18a_C4
CCTGTTCCACAAGAAAATTCACTCTTTGTGGAACAGGCCGAAAAGCCTGTTCTTGAGAATGGTGCAAGA
Organism: Microcoleus sp. D3_18a_C4; assembly: GCF_036702415.1. Taxonomy (NCBI): domain Bacteria; kingdom Bacillati; phylum Cyanobacteriota; class Cyanophyceae; order Oscillatoriales; family Microcoleaceae; genus Microcoleus; species Microcoleus sp. D3_18a_C4. Next base: position 70 of record NZ_JAUBTI010000111.1, read on the forward strand.
TGTGAGATACAACCAAATTTTGTAGGGGCGGGTTTTACAAACAATATCTAATTCCCGCCAACAATCTATATAAACCCGCCCCCACACAACAGATAACCTTGTGTATTCAAAGAGGTACATTTCGATTTGCCCTTGGGTGGGGGCGGGTTTACGAGATTATTGGTATTAGCCGAAGATTGTTGGTAAAACCCGCCCCTACCAGCGTTTGTTGACTTTTTGGGGGGCGATCGGGCTAAAATAGTATTTCAGAAATACGGATTTGGGATGGCTCACCAATTAGTCTCATACAACCAAATTTTGTAGGGGCGGGTTCACCAACAATATCTAATTCCCGCCAACAATCTATATAAACCCGCCCTCACACAACAGATAACCTTGTGTATTCAAAGAGGTACATTTCGATTTGCCCTTGGGTGGGGGCGGGTTTACGAGATTATTGGTATTAGCCGAAGATTGTTGGTAAAACCCGCCCCTACGAGCGAATCCCAAAATTATACATTTTGATTTATCTGTGTGTGGGGGCGGGTTTAGGAAATTATGTGTTTGAGGCAATTATTGTTGGTGAAACCCGTCCCTACGATTTATGGAATTTGATATTTCTCCGCTCTGGATATCTCTGAAATCATCAGCCATCGCCACTTTCTTTACCTTTTTCATGGGAATAGCCGCCGCGCGGTGGATGCTTTCAACTCGCATCAGAGGTAAAGCTTTGATTGAAGGCATTTTCATTTCTCCCTTAGTTTTGCCGCCGACAGTAGTGGGATTTTTGCTGCTGCTGCTGTTTGGTAGAAATGGGGCGATCGGTCAATTATTGCTACAATTCGACTTAACTATAATTTTCACTTGGCAAGCGGCCGCCATTACTGCCACCGTTGTCTCATTTCCCCTGATGTACAAAACTGCTTTGGGAGCTTTTGAGCAAATTGATGCCAATCTTCTCAACGCAGCCCGCACTTTGGGAGCCTCGGAGTGGCAAGTCTTTTGGCGAATTATGTTGCCGCTAGCATGGCCGGGAATTTTAGCAGGAACTATTCTCGCATTTGCCCGCGCTTTGGGTGAATTCGGCGCGACGTTGATGTTAGCGGGGAATATTCCCGGACAAACTCAAACTATCCCGATGGCAATTTATTTTGCTGTGGAAGCTGGGGATATGAGGCAAGCTGCTATTTGGGTTTTGATTATTCTGAGTATTTCTTTGAGCGTGCTAACTGCTGTTAATTTTTGGACTAATTTACAAAAGAGATCGCCCAAACCGAATTCGAGTTATAGATTGCAATCAAATATTCCTAAATTCTCGTCTAATTTTACCACAAAATCCCAACAACAACCGAAAAGCGGACTTTGTTTAAGCATTTTTAAACCTCTCTCCGGCTTTGCTTTGGATGTCGGCTTCGATATCGGCCCGGAAGTGCTGGGAATTTTGGGTGCGTCGGGTTCCGGCAAAAGCATGACTCTGCGCTGCATCGCTGGTTTGGAAACTCCCAGCAGCGGTAAAATTGCAGTCAACGGCAGGGTTTTATTTGACTCAGCAGAGGGCATTAATGTAGCTTCTAAAGACCGCCGCATCGGTTTTTTGTTTCAAAACTATGCTTTATTTCCTCACCTGACTGTTGCTCAAAATATTGCGTTTGGCTTGCAGCATTTATCCGAAAGCGAGCAAAAACTTCGGGTAAAAGAACAGCTAATTTCGGTACAAATGTCGGGACTGGAAAACCGCTACCCGCACGAACTTTCGGGGGGCCAACAGCAGCGGGTGGCTTTGGCTAGGGCGATCGCCCCTTCTCCAGAATTGCTGCTGTTAGACGAACCGTTTTCTGCTTTGGATACTCACTTACGCAGTCAACTGGAACGGGAGTTAATGCAGACTCTGGCTAATTATCGGGGCATTACTTTGTTTGTCAGCCACAATTTAGAGGAAGTTTACCGGGTGTGCAAAAATCTGTTGGTTTTGGCCGAGGGAAGGCCGATCGCCTTTGATACCAAAGAGAACATTTTCGATCGCCCTGGCAATTTCACCGTCGCCCAGTTGACGGGCTGTAAGAACTTCTCTGCCGCTAAACCGATCTCCGTAACTCTCGTGGAGGCGATCGACTGGGGCTGTACTCTGACTGTAGTCGAACCAATTCCCAACTCTCTAGTTTCTGTGGGAATTCGGGCTCATCAACTGAGTTTTGTTAGCGGGTGCGATCGTCAAAATACTTTTGCTTGTTGGATCGCCTCGACTGTGGAAACTCCGCACCGGGTGACATTATATCTCAAATTGCACTCGCCTCCCCATGATTCCCAAGATTATCACTTGCAAGCCGAAGTTTTCAAGGAAAAGTGGAGGGCTATTAAGGACAATCCTTTTCCCTGGTATGTTCATATCGAGCCAATTAGGTTAATATTAATGGAAGCCTGAGTTAACTAGCAATATACCGTTAACCGTCAATGGGAGCATCTCAGTTTTGTAAAAAGCATTTTTTTTATTGTAGTGCGAGCGTCCCCGCTCGCGTATTGTACAATACGCGAGCGGGGACGCTCGCACTGTAAATGCAAAACTGAGATGCTCCCACCGTCAACACTCAAAACTCAACAGCTAAATACATCTCAACCAAACATCAAATCATGACTGAAAAAGTTCAAAAAACCGACGCCGAATGGCAACAACAACTCACGCCCGAACAGTTTAAAGTCACCCGCAAAAAAGGAACGGAAAGAGCTTTTAGCGGCGAATATCACGACAACAAAAAAACCGGACTTTATAAGTGTATTTGCTGCGGCACTGAGCTATTTAAATCAGAAACAAAGTACGATTCCGGTACCGGTTGGCCGAGTTTCTACGCTCCCGTTAGCGAAGAAAATGTCAAGTGTGAGTCCGATAACACCTTGTTCATGCGCCGAACAGAGGTACTGTGCGCTGTTTGCGACGCTCATCTCGGTCACGTATTTAACGACGGGCCCAAACCTACCGGTCAGCGTTACTGCATGAATTCTGCTGCTCTTAATTTCGTTCCCAAGGATTGATTCTTTTAGGGGTTCGCCTGTCCAACCCCTACTCCCCACAAAAACTCAATCCGGTTGTGGAACAGGCATCTTGCCT
>NZ_JAUBTI010000111.1:3251-21107 GCF_036702415.1 Microcoleus sp. D3_18a_C4
GTTCACCGGCGCATTCACAGAAAAAAAATAAATCCGGTTGTGGAACAGGCATCTTGCCTGTTCACCGGCGCATTCACAGAAAAAAAATAAATCCGGTTGTGGAACAGGCATCTTGCCTGTTCACCGGCGCATTCACTGAGAAAAAATAAATCCGGTTGTGGAACAGGCATCTTGCCTGTTCACCTAGCAGCCCGCGCCACAAACAAATTCTCTTGCAACACAAGCAGGCTGCCTGTTCCGGGCAATTGATGTTCAAAATGCACCCGTACTGCTATCTTATGGTGGAGGCAAAAAGAGTAAAAAAATAGTGGCGGCATGGGGATGGTATATCAGCGAGTTTTGCTGAAGCTCAGCGGTGAAGCGCTGATGGGTAGCTTGGGCTACGGCATCGATCCGATAGTGGTTCAGTCGATCGCCCAGGAAGTGGCCAAAGTCGTGTCCCAAGGCATTCAAATCGCGATTGTTGTCGGTGGCGGCAACATTTTTCGCGGGGTGAAAGCTGCTTCGGCAGGGATGGATCGGGCAACGGCTGATTATGTGGGCATGATTGCTACGGTGATGAATGCTATCACTTTGCAGGATGCCCTTGAACAAGCAGGAGTGCCAACGAGGGTGCAATCGGCGATCGCCATGCAAGAAGTAGCTGAACCCTACATCCGGCGGCGGGCGATTCGCCACCTAGAAAAAAAACGAGTAGTGATTTTTGGTGCCGGTTCTGGCAACCCTTTTTTTACTACTGATACTACAGCCGCTTTGCGGGCGGCTGAAATTGATGCAGAGGTGATTTTTAAAGCTACTAAGGTAGATGGGGTGTACGATTCCGACCCCCACCTCAACCCCAACGCGCGCAGGTATCAAACCCTCACCTATGCCCACGTCTTGAATCAAGATTTGCGGGTGATGGACAGTACGGCGATCGCCCTTTGCAAAGAAAATAATATTCCTATTATGGTATTTGACCTCTCGGTGTCGGGCAACATCTACCGAGCTGTAATGGGAGAATCTATTGGAACTCTTGTCGGAGGTTTTTGTGAAGTTAGCTGAAGCAGAAGATCATATGCAAAAGGCAGTTGAGGCTACTCAACGGTCTTTTAATACTATTCGGACGGGACGGGCAAACGCCTCCCTCCTCGATCGAGTCATGGTAGACTATTACGGCTCTCCAACTCCGATCAAATCCCTTGCCAACATCGGCACCCCGGATGCGACTACGATCACCATTCAACCGTTCGATCGCACAGCGCTTACCTCGATCGAAAAAGCAATTTCCCTGTCCGATGTAGGACTCGTTCCCAACAACGACGGTTCAGTTATTCGCTTGAACATTCCGCCGCTGACGAGCGACAGACGCCAAGAATTTGTCAAAATGGCAAGTAAGTTTGCTGAAGAAGGTAAAGTGGCAATTCGCAATATCCGCCGCGATGCCGTTGACTCGATTCGCAAGCAGGAAAAAAGCAGCGATATCTCTAAAGATGAATCCCGCGACTTGCAAGATAAAATTCAAAAGCTGACGGACAAGTACATTGCGAAAATAGAAGAAGTTCTGGCAGCCAAAGAGAAAGATATCACGACTGTTTAGGGAATGGGAAATTGGGCAGGGGGAATAGGAATAGTTTTGAGATTGCTCAGAGTCGGCCGCGAACAACGAGCACACGCTTAATGATTTGTGAGTTGTGAGTTAAAAACTCAAGATTTAACACTCATTAACTTACCAATTCCTCCTGCCCCATGACCAATCACCCATTACCAGTTGTCCGGTGAAGGAATTCGTCCTGCCATTTTTAGTGGATTTAAGGCTGCTGAGGCGATCGATCGAGCTCTTGGAGGTGCCGACGACGCTAAGGAGCCTTACACTCAATCGATCGCCCAAGAATGGAACACTCATCTGATTTGGGCCAGTCGCTTGGCTAGAGCATTCTATCAGTTTACAGGAGCTGCTTACAGAGCGGGCGTCAAATTGCCGATGACTACTCAGTTGATGAGCCAAATTTTGTGTGGCGAACTGCGTTAGGCCGATATCGCTAACCGCGCTCTTAAAAAGCTGATGCCGTTTTAGAACGAAGGAAGTTCAGCAACGGATTTAACGCATGGATTTTGAGGGAAGAAAAAAGAGAGAATCTTCTTAAATCCCAATTCCTTATTCTCAATTCCTCATTCCCAATAGCGGTAAGGTGCGCCCCTAAGCACCCTAGATAATTGGATTTTGCGTAAATCCTGTAAAATTTAAAATCTAAAATCTAAAATCTAAAATCTAAAATCAAATGATAATTTATTTTTATAAAGTAGAGGAGCCTTACGGCTGCTTTTCTAATTTTTCACTACACGACATTTGTCTGCACGGTCAATATTGGTTGACTGTGGAACATTACTATCAAGCCCAAAAATTTGTCAGCACTGATGAAAGATTAGTGGCGGCGATTCGATCCGTAGCAACTCCTCAAGAAGCCGCTAAATTAGGTCGCGATCCCAACCACCGGATTCGCGCTGATTGGGAAGCCGTGAAAATTCCCATTATGCGCGAAGCAGTTTTAACTAAGTTTCTCACTCATACAGACATTCAAGCTATTCTCCTCGCCACAGGGGATCGAGTCATTGTCGAGGATTCGCCAACGGATTACTACTGGGGGTGTGGCTGCGACCGAACCGGTCAAAATCATTTGGGTAAAATTCTGATGAGCGTGCGCCAAGAAATTAGTCAGGGCCTTGCGCGCTGATAGAAACTCAAATTCTTTCGTTAATTATCATTATATGAAGTTATACAACAAATGTCAAGTTATCCTAACAATGAATAATTTTCATAGTGAGAGTTTAAGATTGCGAGAAATTTATAAGAGCATTAAAATAATAATTACTATTTGCTTAAGTCGCTCTGCCTGTTGAAGGCAAGGATTAAACCGGCGCGATCGCAGATTTTACTTGCCCCAGCCCACCAGAGGCGATACACCGTCGTCTCTGACAAGTGCGCGACGGATTAATTGTACAGATCGGTTGAGTCAAAAACTCAGGGTGAGGCATTTGAGTTTAAACGCTCCAACAGCAGATCAAAACTTCTTATTATCATTGTATAAGTACAAAAGGAGATTTATGCAACTCAGAGAAAATACGCAAGAATTACATTATAAACTAGACAGAGAAGTTTTGATACGGCGGATAACAGAACGCATTCGCCAATCTCTAGAATTAGAAGATATTTTAACCAGTACGGTAGCAGAAGTGCGGTCTTTTTTGAAAACAGATCGCATTATGATTTACAGGTTTAGTGCCGACGGCAGTGGAGAAGTTGTTGCGGAGTCAATTAATAACAACCATCTCCCTTCCTTGAAAGGACTGCACTTTCCAGCAGACGACATTCCCGCGAGTGCCAGGGAGATGTATGTCACTTTGCGCCAGCGGACAATAATAGATGTTAACTCAGGGACGATCGTCCTGAGTCCCCTCGATGCAGCAGACACCGGTCAACCTTTAGTAAATGAAGAGATCCACTACAGATCGCTCGATCCTTGCCACACCGCTTACCTGATGGCAATGGGAGTGCAATCTTCCTTAGTCGTGCCGATTTTGCACCGCAGGAGTGCGTCGCCAAACAGCAAAACAGATATCTGCGATGCGGCGACGTGTCTGACTCGATACGAGCCAGGAAATAATCAAAAAATTCACATCGAACTGTGGGGACTTTTAGTGTCTCACCACTCCGCGCCCCTCAATATTTCACCAGCAGATTTAGAAGTAGTTCAGCTCGTATCAGATCAATTGTCTAGCGCTATAGCCCACGCCCTCCTCCTCCAGCAAACCCGCTCTCAAGCGGCCCGCGAAGCTACCGTGAGCCGCATAGCAGCCCTGTTGTATGGTCACGTCAACATTCAACTGCAACAGGGTTTAGAAGCCACCGTCACCGCTTTGGGCGGTAGCGGCGGCAGACTCTATCTCAACCAGCCGAAAATCAACGGTGAAAAGTTATCCGCTTCCAAGATTGAAGGAGGATTGCCAATTGCCCCGGCCCACAGTGATGCTACCTTTGAACTGTTCACAACAGGAGAACAACCGACACTTCCCAACTGGGAAAAAGTTAAGGCGATCGAAGCTCATCCCCTCTGGCAGGAATGGCTAACCAAAGGATTCAAAAATACTGAAGAACTTCCCAAATTTCCAATTTTTACTAATTCTCAATTACCTGTTGGGATAATTACAGACTTATACAAAGAACCTCTATTTAGAGTTTTAGTGCCCGCTTTCCAAGCTACTCAAATTCGGGGTTTGCTGGTAATTCCCCTCCACTACAAACAACAAGTAGTCGGCTGTTTAACCATTTTTCGCAATGCAATTGATACCGAAAAAATGTGGGCGGGCCGGTTTGACACCAGCGCTGAACAAACCCTTCCCAGACAATCCTTTGAACTCTGGCGAGAAATAAAAAAAGGTCAGTCGTCCGAGTGGAAGTACGAGGAAATCGAGCAAGCTTTAGCCATAGGCAGCCAATTTTGTTCGGCAATTGGGCAGTACGTTCTTAATAAAGAAGTGCAGACCCTGAATGCCAACTTGGAGCGCCAAGTTCAAGAACGCACCGCCCAATTGCAAAAATCCTTGGACTTTGCCAGAGTATTGACGCGAGTTAGAGACCAGATTCGCAGCACCTTAGATTTAAAAATCATACTGCAAACTATTGTGCGAGAAGTCAGAGTTTTGTTGGATACCGATCGCACGGTAATCTACCAATTTGCGGCAGACAAACAGGGCGAGGTAGTTGTCGAAGCTGTTTGCGGCCAGTGGCGGTCAATTTTAGGTATCAAATCTCCAGAAGGATGCTTTCCCGAAGGCTCAGACTGCTTTTATCGAGCCGGACGGGTGGGAGCAATTAATGATATTTATACTCATGATTTAACACCCTGTCACCGCGAATTTTTGGAAGATTTGCAGGTGAGAGGAAGTTTAATTGTGCCCATGATGGGCAAAGATTCGCAATTGTGGGGGTTGCTAATTGCCCATGAGTGTTCCGGGCCGAGAGTTTGGCAAACGGCAGAACAGGAATTGCTGCAACATTTAGCTGCTCAAGCTGCGATCGCCATTCACCAAGCAGAACTTTATCAAGAAAGTCTCAATGCAGCAACTGCCGATCGATTAAAAGCCGAACAGCTAGCTAAAACAGTCACAGAATTGCACAATACCCAAGCCCAACTGATTCAAACCGAAAAAATGTCCAGTCTCGGACAACTCCTGGCCGGAGTCGCCCACGAAATCAATAACCCCGTTAACTTTATCTACGGCAATCTCTCCCACGCCAGCGAATACACCAAAGATTTGCTCTGCTTGGTGGAACTCTACCGCCAGCACTACCCCAATCCCAACCCAGAAATTAGCGAGTGCTCCGAAGCCATCGACATCGAATTTCTTGCCGAAGATTTGCCAAAAATTTTGGGTTCCATGACAGTCGGAGTTGAGCGCATCCGCCAGTTAGTTGTATCTTTGCGTAATTTTTCCAGGAGCGATCAAACCGAGAAAAAAGCCGTTGACATTCACGAGGGCATCGACAGTACCCTGTTGATTTTGCAGCACCGGATCAAAGCCAATTCTGAGCACAACACCGTAGAAATCATTAAAGAATACGCCAATTTGCCCTTAGTAGAATGCTATGCCAGCTCGCTCAATCAGGTATTTATGAATCTGATCGGTAATGCCCTTGACGCCCTAGAAATGGGAAAAAAAGAGCGAGTTATGAATCTTCCCTTTCAAGCGGCAAGTGCAGCGGCGACGCATTTAAGCTCCCAAATACTGGCTATCGAGTCAGGAGATATAAATGCGACCACCGAGTGTTTGATTCCTGATTTCCCATCCCCTTGCATTCGGGTTCGCACCCAATTAATCGCTGAAAAAACGGTAGGAATTTGCATTGCGGACAATGGTCACGGCATCCCCAAAGAGTTAATCTCTCACATATTTAATCCGTTTTTTACTACTAAACCCGTAGGTCGGGGGACGGGTTTAGGACTTTCTATCAGTTACCAAATTGTAGTTGAGAAACACCAAGGCGTACTTAAATGTGTTTCTGTACCCGGTCATGGTACAGAGTTCTGGATCGAGATTCCCCTGAATTAGGTAGAACAACCTAAAAAACTGAACACCCACAGTCCCGACTTCTTTAAGAAGTCGGGGCTCTAACATCGGACATCAAGAAATTATTTTATCTTCATCGCAGAGAGAGATAATTCGATTCACAAAAGCTTTTAGCTCTGGACAAGCTTGAATCGCAATCATCAGATCGTTGTTTTTCAAAATAGCCATTCCATCAATCACTTTGTTATAGTCTTTTCCGCGTGTTCCAGAGCTAAAAATCTCCTTAATCAAATAAGAAGGTGGCTTTTGATGATTCACTGTTTCAGGCGAACCGCTAGGAGCAGAAAGATTGTGTTTCGCTAGCTTCTGGATAGTTGTCCAGTAGGGAAGAAGCCATGCTTCAAAATCATGTAATGCTGTGTGAGGATAGAATTTTGGGTTTTTATCTACCCATGTCATCATTTTCTCTTTAGCATCATTGGCATCTTTAAAGTCCGGCTTTCCGGTATAAACGTCTGTAAGTGCAATTACAGCATCCTAGCCATCATTATCGAGGAGAGTTTCAACTATTTTCTTGAGTTTCCCTTGCTTGGGAATTCCACCATGTTGTGGTTTAAAGTCTAGTCGGGGCATTTTTTGCTCTAAACGACTTTGCAGAAACTCATGAAGCTTCTTTCTAAATGCCATTTCAGTAGCACCTTCCACCAAAATAGCAATTCTCATGGACTGCCACCCATCACATTCATTTCCCAAACCTGGTCAAGACTGTAATCTTCTAACCATTTATCCAGGTTAAGAGTGTCAGCCCACCTCATTTTTGCCTCCCCTTCTTCCAAATCGCAGACCAAAATCTCGCTTGGATCGAGAAATCTGATGAGTCTATCTGAGTGTGTGGCAACTATCAGTTGAGTGTGTTTTGAAGCTTCTCTCATTAGATAAACTAAGTGTCTTAAGAGTTCCGGGTGTAGGCTAACTTCTGGTTCATCTAGCAACGTAATAGTTGTTAAAGTTTGACTTTGCAGGAGCGCAACCAACCAGAGGAAGCGCAGCGTTCCTTCTGATAGCTCATGGACATAGAAAGGCTGAGGAAAATTTCTATCTGTCCAAGTCATAGACATAGTTCCTGCGGCAACCGGAGGAAAGTTTAATCGCTCGAAATCTGGAAAGGCAGCAGAAATGATATTTTCAACCATTTCAAAACTGTCTCTATCGGTCTCCCGAAGGTCATAAAGACAGGAAACCAGGTTTTCACCGCTTGCTCCAGGCAACTTTGCAGGGCGCATTGCTTGAGGTAGACGGATGGGACTTTTCTCTGAAACATCGAGTGATCCATAATATGTGCAAGAAGCAAGGCTCTTTCTCAGGTTCTCAGGTTCGCGATACATTTTAGGAACTTGAGAAAGCGATGTTTCGAGAGGATTATGCTCCCAATTAGGTCTCAGAAGTTCACTGCCTTCTTGAAAATATTTAATATTCAACCCTTGTGATTCAATATACTTGAATTGTTCAGCTCTGTTGGGATTTCTCTGCTGTGTTAAAGATTCGTCTCTGACTTCATAGGACAAACCTTTGGGTGACAATGTTAAGCTGTACTTCAAAGGTTGTTCCTTTGGCACTTGCATTGAAATTTCAATTTCAAGTTCTTGTACTTTACCTCTTGTCAAAATTTCATTCAAGCCGCCTTTAAGTTGCAATAAATTCTGTAAATTTCCACTTGCTGAAGCGGCTAGTATTGAAAGAACATCTAAAAAAGAAGTTTTTCCTGCTCCGTTTGCACCAATCATGACGATGAGATTTCTCATCTCAAGCTCAATATTTTGAAGACGCCGAAAACCCCTTACTGATATATTTTCAAATCTATTCATACTACTAACCATCATTACTATCAATAGTTAAACTAGCCTAGACAGATAGATCCAGACTAGGCTAAGTATACCTGCCTTACAGACATTAGGGGTTTAGTAAAGCCAGATGGGTGTATGAAACGCTCTACATCGCTTGGGTTGGCGCAGCATGAAAAGTCGTTGGAGCAGGCCGTTCACAAGTCTTTAACTACCAGCCGGGAAGTCGCGGGCGTATATTTAGAGGGGATTAATCAGAGCGCTGGGCCCCGTACCCCGTTGGGAATTACGCCCGCGTGATGAAAGGCTCGTCGGGTGTAGGTACCGAAACCGACAATTATTCTTTTATACCCCTTTATGCTGTGGAAATACTCTGATACTATATTAGCAAGTGGGGGTGGAACTACCTCACTATAAAAAGCATGAGAAAAAAAAGGAAAAAGAAGCCTGCAGTCTAACTGTACTCAGTTGACCGTCAGGTTTGTTCACGGCAAGATTAGCTTCACCAGCACAGAACCGATCGACCCCAGAAGACTCATAAAGTCGCCGCGGCTGGAAGTGCGGGGTTCCGTAGGCTTTTGGCGTGCCACAATGGCTTCGCCTAACTGCTTTGACAACTCCTGACCTTGGGGATTTCCTTGCTCTGCAAAGAGTTTGTTTGCTATTGCAGCGTCTTGAGTCGCGCCGCCGAAGTCTCCCAAGTCAGCGCGAGACATACTGCGCGCAAAATAAACGGCTGCTAAATCCGATTTCAGATTCAGGGCTTGATTGTAATAATCAATGGCGTTTCTGTAGTTTCCTGCTTGAGCTTCCAGCACTCCCAACCGGTAGAAGTCTTCAGCGGTGCCGATATTGGTTGGCATTCCTCTAACTCCGAGCAGTTGCGCGTTAGTTAAATTCGCGTTGAGCAAATTGGCGTCGCTGAGATAGGCACTTCTCAAGTCAGCACCGCTGAGGTTGGCACCGGTGAGGTTCGCCCCGGTCAGGTTGACGCCAAACAGGCTGGTGCCGCTGAGGTTGGCACCGCTGAGGTCAGCCCCGGTGAGGTTGGCTCGGCTGAGGTTAGCCAACCTCAAGTCAGCACCTTTGAGATTGGCTCCGGTTAGGTTGGCTAAAACCAAGCCAGCACTGCTGAGGTCGCAGTTGGGGCACTGTCGGGTGGCTAGTAATTGTTGCGTGTGTTGGATGTTCTCGGCGGCGGCAGGAGCGATCGGGGCGATCGCGCTCAGCAGCGTTGCAGCAGCGAGGATTCTGAGTTTCATTTTAACCGTCCCAAATCCAAAATATTAAATCTAAAATAGCTTTTATCGAAGCAATTGAAAATCACCATAACACAAGTTCACCCAACAAATCTTTTGACTTGCCCTATGTAGGAGTTCTGTGCGCCATCAGCTCCCTACATTGAAGTTCTCGGCCTTACCTGAGTGTCAATCGATTTTAGATTTTAGATTTTAGATTTTAGAATTGAATCATTGACTTGCGCGAGATAAATACGTTCGGCAAGTTTCATGGGATACAGGTTTTTTATTTCTGGACGGATGAATCACGTGGCGGGTATCATGGATGCTTGATTGTCAAATAAAGATTTCGTTGCCCATAAATTAGGGTAATGAAAAGCTCATTACCCTTTAGCCGCTGTTCTCGGCAACCATAAAAATTAAGAAATAAATTAGTCGTGAATCGTGCCGTCGGGCATCGTTGTACCCTTAAGATATACTCCGCTCAGGTTGACTTTTGTGAGGTTTGCTCCCAACAGGTTGGCTCCGCTTAAGTCTGACGCACTTAAAATCGCTTCAGTCAAGTCTGCCCTAATTAGACTCGCTCCCATTAAGTCGGCTCCGCTAAGGTCTACTTTACTCAAGTTTGCCCCAATTAAATCGCATTCTGTGAGCACCGCCCTACGCAAGTTTACTCCGTAAAAATTTACTCCGTGCAAGTCTGCACGGCTGAGTGTTGCCCGAGATATGTTGGCTCCAATTAAAGTTGCTTGGATCAGGGAAGCTCCGCTCAAGTCTGCTTTGCTGAGATTTGCTCCCATCAACTCAGCTCGATGCAGGTTAGCTTCAACTAACAGTGCTTCTGTGAGGTCGGCTCCACCTAAGTCTGCTCTGCTCAAATCAATCTTGCACAAATTGGCTTTGCCAAAGTTGACTCTATTGAGTTTGGCTTTGCTGAGATTGGCTCCAATCAGGTCGGCTTCATACAGATTGGCTCCAATCAATTCTGCTTCGTAGAGGTAGACCTCGTGCAGGTAGACCCCGCTAAAATTTCTTTCTCCTATGGCATATAGCTTGAGCAGTTCGTCAACGTTCATTGTGGCTTCTCTACACCTTTTAAATGAAGAATACTGTCAGCAAGCTGGTTGCACCGGATGTTCTGCAGTTTTAGATTCTGAAATATTCACACCCAGCCTGAAACTTCCCTCAATCTGCAAGGTTTGAGTATAAATTAGATGGTTTGGTGAGGGTGAAGGACAAAGCTGCATTCTCTTTTTCCTTTGATTGACAATTAATATTTAAAAATTTTAACAACAAGTTCGATCGCACTTCCTAACTAAATCCCAAAGATTCTACGTGGAAACTCCGATCGAACCCATAACTTTTTATGGGTAGTTGAGCTTACTGAGTAGCAATGTGACCAGGATCACAAAAAAATGCTAGTAGGATCACATAGGAACTCCGCTTTCGATCACAGCAGGCGGGCAAAAATAGCCGATACTTATACTGTAATGCTGAGAAATTGACAATACCACCCTCGTCGTGTTTTACTCAATTGGCGATAAAGCCAGTAGTTTCACGGATACTTGCCCGCTTGCTGTGAAAGTCGGTTGCAACGTCACTCGGCGCTAGCCGCTCCGGGTAATGAGAGTGTTGATGTATCAATATTTCTCGCACAGCGAAAGCCAGAAATGCACTTCGGGGACGAGGGGAATGTCTGTATAAAAATGCGATCGCTGGTGTACAGACATTCGCCTGTTTGCTAGCACCTAATGACTAAAAATCGCCCATACGTTCGCAAAAATTACCAAGAGATACCAGGAAAACCATGATAGATGTTTAACAAGAAGAGAATAAATGGTATTCCTTAAGAGTCACCTATTGCCGCTAATCTTAGAGTCGATCGGTTAACGGCTATCAGTATTAGCAATGACGCTTGTCCATCAAATACAAAACTGACCCAGAAACCGGGTTTTTTACCAAAAAAAATCGTTGCAACCTTGCTCCAGGTTAAAATAACCCGGTTTCTGAGGGTCTGAGTGCCTCCAGGAAGGAAAAAGTTTAATGAGAACGATCGCTTTTGTATTGCTTCAGGGCAAACAAAAGGTCAGCATTTAGGATGGGAGCAGCTTTTGCTCCATTGTCAAACAAAGGTATTGTAGAACGCTAATCGTGAGGTAATTGATATGGCTGGAGTATGTAAACTTAGCATCACAGAGACAATTGAAGAACTAAAAAACCTGTTAAACGAACAAAAAACAGCAAGTGGCTTTCAAAAAATTCAAGCACTTTACCTGTTCAAAATTTGTCATGTTAAGACAGTTAAAGAATTGGCAATGACGATCGGGGTAAATCGAATTACAGTGCAGCGGTGGCTGAGAAAGTACCGATCTGACGGACTCGAAGGACTCCTCGAAACAAAGCACAGCGGCGGCCGCAAGCCGGCCATCCCTCCTCTGGCCCGCGCTAGTTTGGCAATGCGCCTCAGCGACCCCCAGGAAGGCTTTAAAAGCTATGGAGAGATTCAAGAGTGGTTGCAGCAGGAATACAGCATTGAAGCTTCCTATAAAGCGGTTTACGCAACAGTCAGATACCACCTAAAAGCCAAGCTGACCAAAGTCTAGACAGTTCATACCACGTCGGATTAAGCACCGATTATCTAATTGTTTGCCGTCAGCTTGTGAAGATTTTGAGGAGTTGCGTCGTCACGACAAACCTGACTAATTGTTTTTTTACAAAACTCGCTCTCATAAACTGCGGAGCATATAAATTGTATGTTGTGGCAATGGGGTGAAGGGGAGAAGATTTGATGCTTTTCCCCTGTTTGTGAAAAATGCTTAAAAAATTGGTTAGACAGCATAACTTGCAAGTTTTGTCTAATTTGCAGCTTTGGTGATAGAAATGTGAAAATAGGCAGCGGCTAAGGCAAAAACCGATCCAAAGCCGCTTTCAACTCTTCGATTTCCGTATCAATATTACCTTCTTTAGCGGCTCTGGCAATGCACTCAGTTAAGTGTTCGTCAAGAATGATTCTCGCTACGCGATCGAGCGCGCCTCGAACTGCAGCAACTTGCACGAGAACTTCGGGACAGGGACGGTTTTCTTGCACCATTGTTTTAATGCCGCGGACGTGTCCCTCAATCCGAGACAAGCGATTTACCAGCCGCCGCCTCGATTCTTCATCGTGATGGTGAGGGTGGGCTGATTCAGCATCGTGATGGTGGTGGGAATTTGAGGGCAAGGATTTGTCAGTAGAAGTATCAGATAGAATCATCGGGGTTATACCATTTTAGATTTTAGATTTTAGATTTTAGATTGGGAATGAGTGATTTGGTAATGGTTGGGCCCAGGGGCCTAGAGTTGCATTCTTTTTTTGAAACTGGTATTACGAGGGAAATTTAAAAGTTAGAATTCAGAATATGTTGAGTTGGTGCGGGCTAGTGACTCATGTATTGTAACTGTAAAAATATATTTAGGACCTTCATAGTGGCAGATTATTGAGTCCGCACGATCGCACACCCTTACCAGACTAACCCAGACTAACAAAGATTGACGCTATGCGACTATTTAAGTTTTTTCGCCCCACCCCTCGAATCGGTGATCGTTGGTTCGCCGTAATTTTAGGAATGACGATCGCCCTGAGTGCTTCAGTCATCAATGCTGCACCCGCTGTCGCCGCTGACGGCCAAAATCCGCCCAACTTACAGTTACAGAGTTCCCCAGCCACCGCCGCGAATCCGCAACTGTTAGCGCTGCGGAGCCCGGAACTCCCGGCGGATACCGGCAGTTTTGTAACGGCGGCAGTCGATCGAGTCGGGCCGGCCGTTGTCCGCATTGATACCGAGCGCACCGTCAGTCGCAACCTCGACCCCTTAATGGAAGACCCCTTCTTCCGCAGATTTTTGGGAGAAGATTTACGCAGCCTGACCCCCAGACAAGAACGGTTGCGCGGTCAAGGTTCCGGCTTCATTATTGACAAAAGCGGGATTGTTTTAACCAACGCTCACGTAGTTGACAAAGCCGATCGAGTGACAGTCACCTTAAACGACGGCAGAACATTTCCAGGAGAAGTGCAAGGTACTGACGAAGTAACAGATTTGGCTGTTGTCAAAATTAATACCAAGCAATTAAACCTGCCGACGGCCACCTTGGGAGATTCCGACGCGGTAAAAGTGGGAGATTGGGCGATCGCCGTGGGGAACCCCCTGGGATTTGACAACACCGTCACTTTAGGCATTATCAGCACCCTCAAACGCTCCAGTGCAGCCGTCGGCATTCCCGACAAGCGGCTCGATTTCATTCAAACCGACGCCGCCATCAATCCCGGCAATTCCGGCGGCCCGCTGTTAAACAGCAGAGGAGAAGTGATTGGCATCAACACGGCGATTCGAGCTGATGCAATGGGTATTGGGTTTGCGATTCCGATCGACAAAGCCAAGGCCATCTACGCGCAGTTAGCCAAGGGAGAACAAGTCAGCCATCCGTTTTTGGGGATTCAGATGATTGCTTTGACTCCTGAAATGGCCAGAGAGAATAATTCTGACCCCAATGCTCCTTTGATTGTGCCGGAAGTCCAAGGGGTGTTAGTGATGCGAGTTGTGCCAAATACGCCTGCTGAGGAAGCAGGGATTCGCAAGGGGGATGTCATCGTTCAAATTGACGGCGAGGGAGTGACTGAACCCGAACAGTTGCAAAATTTGGTGGAAAACAGCCAAATCGGTCAAATTCTAAAACTGAAGGTGCGCCGCGGTGCCCAGATTAAAGAAGTTCCTGTTCAAACTGCTCAACTGAGGGATTTTTAACTAGAAGGGGAAGGGGGGAAATCGTTAAAACCCCCTCCTCGACTCGATCGCGTGCTGGGCATAAAATTTATTCACAAATGAAATAGGATTGCTATCATAAATGATTTAAATTAACTCAAATATGACCTAATATTGCGTCTACTTTTAACTCAAATCCTGATGCAAAAGGCGATCGCCCTTCAGTCTAGATATCGCACGAGAACCGCTTCAGCTCAAATCCGCGCTTCATCGGAATTACCCAGTTGAGTCAAGTGGCAATCATATGTATCTTCGATATATCAGCGCAATTTTGAGTTTATCGACTCACAGTTAACTTTCCAGTGTCAACAATAAAAACTCTTGAGTGACTTAAATACGGATGGCTTTCTAAGGATCGCGAATTAAATAACTTACAATTTTAATTGTTATTGTGGGATGGGCGTCCCGCCCATCCCACAGACTTGTGGAAGTTATTTAATTCTCATTCCTAACTATTTAATTTACCAACTAAAACGCCCAATCATTGCGATAACCCTGGCAACTATGCAGAGTTATAGTATCATTTGTAACAGTTTCGTAATTCATCAGGAATTAAAGTAAGTGGGTTCAAATAAACATTACATGATAGGCAGAGTTTTGCACTCATCACATCTCTCTTAGTATATATTCTAGGCTAAGCCAGCCCCTACAAAAGCTTACAAAATATTATTGTTTTTTGGCGATCGCCTACTTATATTAGCCATAATTAATAGACATAAAATAAAAAATTAGGGAGAATTTAGTATGACATCTGTGGATATTGAAAAAAAAGCCATGACTGAAGAAGAGGAGGCAAAGTTATGGGAAGTGTTCAAAGTATTGGACGCGGACGGGAGCGGTGCTATTTCATCAGAAGAACTGGGTCAAGTGATGCGATCGCTAGGCCAGAGTCCTAACGAAACCGAGCTGCGCGACACGATCGAGGAAGTGGACTTAGACAACTCTGGCAGTATCGATTTTGAGGAATTCAAAAGGCTGATGGTGTCCCAGCAAGGCGATCGCCAGAGTCGTCTCAAAATGGCATTTAGTGTATTGGATGAGGATGGTAGCGGTCAAATCACTAAAAACGAGATGCAGGATGTGATGAGCGAGTTTGGGCTGACAGAGCCAGAGCTCGATGAGATCATCGAAGAGGCAGACCGTGACGGCAATGCCTTAATTGACTTTGAGGAATTCTGCACACTGGTACCCGGTGAGTCAGAGATCGCAACAGGAGATCGAGACTTGCCGATTCCGGTTGTCAGTACACAAACCACCGAGATTTCAGATAGTACAGCCGCTGCGCTCGAAAGTATAGCAACTGCTGTCAACGAGGCAGCTTCTGCCACTATTGAACCTAATCTAGAAGATATACAAGAACCACCCACCGGTTGCAATCGAGAAATAGCGCGGCTAAAAGAACTACTAGCCCAACACCCGCAAGCCCAGAAGAAGCGCGGTACGTCTCGCTTGGAGATGCAGATTGGTTTGTTTCGTCTGATCCAGGGAGCAGCCTACCGCAGCTTCCGCGAGAGTTTCTGTGCCAACCACGAGACTCACCTGTGCGTGAGAGACTTGCCATACAAAATTGCTGATTTTGTGCGATTTGTCAGGAGTGTGATCGGGCTTTATAAAGGATTGGGTGTAGTAGAGCCGGCGTGCCACCCTCTACTGGATGCAGTAGTTAAATCGGTGGAAGATGAATATGCCCGACTAGAGGATCGGATCAAGAACTGGAAAACCATAGAAAAAACTCCAGAAATGTTGGCCGAAGAACAAGCCATGTTGCAGGCGCGGGATAAGTCTGCCACCGCCAAGGAGAAGTTTGGGGCGGCAGTCGAGTTGGCAATGACCATCAAAAAGGATAGTCTCAACTTGCGTGACATTGCCGAGGGTGTGCTTGCCATCAACGAACTCAACCGACTGCGAAACCTGGAGCTGAGTGAGAGCATGGCAGCGCCACCAGCCAAATCCGAGGGAGATCCCAAAGAGTACCTGAAGAAGTGGAACCGCGTCATCCTGTCGGAGGCATTAGAGCAAATAGATGGTGCGATGATGCCACTAGCATATTGGTATGAAGACTTTATGCCGAAGTTGCTGGCTGCCTTCAGCGTCATTACCGAAGCAGATATTCCCTTCAACACGGTGCCTGACGAAGCAGCTTTAAACGAGTGGTACGAAGCGACTAAAACGTCAGGGGAATTTGGGCGCTATGGGGCGGATGTTGCAGAAGGCTTTCCCAAATGCGCTCCAAAACAGAAGCTGATGCTTCAACAGGCATGGCGCTTGACGCACCACTACCTCAATGGGATACAGAAACGGCGCGAACGCTTAGAGTCTGGGCGCGAGTCTGGCGAACTCTCGCAATATGTGGCGTTCATCGATGTGTATATCGATCGCACTGAAGTAAAGAATTCACAAATGCGGGTCAGCTTCCCTTACTATATTGGCCCTGCGGTGTGGCGTTTCTTGCACACTACGGCTGAGATAGTCTCTACCAAGACTCCCGAACAGCAAAAAACTCTGGTGGCCATCTTCAAACACTTCTTCAACCTGTTTGCCAGTATGTATCCCTGCCCCTACTGCCGCCACCACCTCAACGCCTACGTCGTGCAGAATAAGGAGGTGGAAATTTACCCTGTGGAGTACCTCGTGCTTGGGCGCGACCCGCGTCTGAATAGCTTTGAGGTATCAATGGAGGCAAAGCTGTCCACCGTAGTAGATGGCCCTTCTCTGCGCTTATTCTTCTGGAAGTTGCACAACACTGTCTCCTCATCAATTGCGCGATCGGAAGAGTGGTATCAAAAGGATGAGGAAGCATTCTACACTACCCGTTATTGGCCCAGCATTGACTCTGAGCTAGCACAAGCCAAAGCCCTCAAACAAATCAGCATTGCCACCGATCGGATCTACCGCCTCTACACTATACTCAAGCCCGCAGCACGGCTGACAGGGGTGAGAGCAATATTGCATAAGCTGTTGGATAAGAAGGATGAGGAAGGAATCAAGGAGGTATGCTTAGTTGCTCAAGATTACATCCAGGAGTTGGACGAGGCGATCGTCACCGGACAATTCCTACAAGAGACATACTACTTTGACCCAGGCCTTGTGGATGAACCTCCTGTATTCACTCCTGAAGAAGAGGAGTTTGCTCGCAGCGGTGTGTTCGTTGAGGCTATTTGAATATGAGTCAGTAAAAAGTTAAGTTTTTAAGCTTAACTCACATCTTGCACCATTCTCTATTACTTGTTTAGGAACAGGCTTTTCGGCCTGTTCCACAAGAAGACTCATTCTTTGTGGAACGGGCCGGAGAGCCCGCAAGATGCCTGTTCCACGAGAAAACTCATTCTTTGTGGAACGGGCCGGAGAGCCGTTCTGGACAATGGTGCAAGATATCAGTTAACTTTTTACGCCTTCAAATATATAGATAGCCATACTCCAGGAGTTCGGTACGGGAAAAACCGCGATCGTGTTATGGCAAACGCTTTCGTCGGTTATGGCATAAACTGAGAATAGTCTCTTTTGTTGCGGAGCGATCGTCTTCTGCAAGCTTCGCTAACGCACGACTTATGCTTCTTGCCTATCCCAAAATTCCAGATAGTAAAAATTGCCCTTACGAACAATGTGTAGCTTTTGAGAAGTACGATGGCACTAATTTGCATTGGGTTTGGGAAGTTGAACTTGGTTGGTATGCTTGTGGTACGCGCCGCAGTAGATTTGATTTGGATGAGATGGGAATTGCAGCATTTAATGCTGCACATCCAGGTTTAGAAGAAGCACCGGAAATATTTAAAAGAGACTTTGCTAGTCCCTTAGAGTCTATATTTCGAGAGAACGAACAGTATCACTGCCCTGAAATTACTGTGTTTAGGAACGCGAATTAAATAACTTACAATTTTAATTGTTATTGTGGGATGGGCGTCCCGCCCGTCCTTTTTGGACGGGCGGGAC
>NZ_JAUBTI010000112.1:0-20819 GCF_036702415.1 Microcoleus sp. D3_18a_C4
GCCCGTCCAAAAAGGACGGGCGGGACGCCCATCCCACAATAACAATTAAAATTGTAAGTTATTTAATTCGCGCTCCTTACTTCTTAACTCCCGAACTATCTCCCGACAGGGAAGGCCACCGCACAGTCACGATTACCGAATCCTCCTCAGCCGACCAATAATGAGGCACTCCCGGCTGCCAGAGAGCATAATCTCCTTCGCGAGAAAGCAAGATTTCTTGCTCTGGAAATTGCAGGCGAAACCGCCCTTTTACCAGGATAGAAAGCGTCGTGGCTGCCGCATTTACCGCCCACTGAGTCCTACAATCTCCGGCGGGGTGAGTGCCCCATTTTACCTCTAAAACAGAAGTCGATCGCGGGTCATCATCAGGCGTCATAAAGTGACCCGCAAACCAACCGCCCCGACTTGCACCTTCAGCGCCCGCATTTCCGAAAACCACTTGAGATGACATCAATTAATCAGGTAAACAACAAATAGCTTGAGAGCACAAACTCTACGTTTTGTACTCAAGGACATCCCGCTCGATCGCTCGTGTCGTAGGGACACTCCAAGAGTCCATAGGTGTCCACTTAACGTACAACCGATAGTTCGACAGTCCGACAGGGGTTGAAACCCCTGCCTCAAAGCTAAAGTCGTCTGAAGACGACTAATGAGTTTTTCAGTCCTCTTTGAGAGGACTTTAGCTATGAGACAGGGAATTCATTCCCTGGCTGCCTCAAAGCTAAAGTCGTCTGAAGACGACTAATGAGTTTTTCAGTCCTCTTTGAGAGGACTTTAGCTATGAGACAGGGAATTCATTCCCTGGCGGACTAACGGGTGGGCGGGAGGACTGGTGGACAAAAAGCTTAAGTTGAACACCTATGGGCTTGGCCTAAGTCCCTACACTCGCCGTGTCCCTACAAGGGCTTACCACCAAAAATGCTATACTTACTTGCGGCCAGAAGATTGACCTTCCGTAGTCGCTATTTCCCCAGCTTCCATCAACTGCTTAAAGCGACGTAAATCATTGGCAATTTGCTGTTCGGGAGCTTCGCCAAATAGTTTAGCAGCGCCAGCACCAATTGCACCGCCCGGAGGGTTGTATTCGATGACAACTTTTACCTCAGTACCGCGTCCTGCAGATGCCGGTTGAAAGCGCACAAAACCCGAATTGTCAACATCAGCTCCTTCCACCGACGCCCAAGCAATTAAGCGATTTTCTTCTTCGCGGACAATCTCTGCATCCCATTCCACACTATTGCCCATCGGCGCGCTAGCAATCCAGTGAGAACGTGTTTCATCTATTACCGTAACGTGTTTGAGATGCTTCATAAACCGAGGTAAATTTTCAAAATTGCGCCATAAACGGTACAATTCATCAGCCGGTTTGTCGATCGTCACCGTCTTTTCAACTTTAATGCTTTGATTCGGATCGGCAGCCGACTGCAAACCCTCCACAACCCCCAGCCCGCGAGCAGCTAAACCGCCCCCCGCAACCGCCAGCAAAGCACCTCTCAAAGAACGCTGTGACAAACCAAAAAGCACCAGCGCCCCGCCCCCAATTAAAGATGCCCAGCGTTCGGTATCGCCGCTGCTACTTTGGTTTTGTTTGTCGGAATTTGTGCTTGAAGTAGATTCCATTGGTTTAAACCTGCTGGTAAATTAATAGCGAAAAATAGCAGCTAAAGGTGCCTCGTTCGGCACTTGTTCCGGCGGCATAGCGTAAACAGTTCCGCCGTTGAGAATAGTTTGAATTGCTGCCGCATTCAACAAATCTTCGTCACCCAATTCTGCTTCTGGGTGGATTTGCACCGCGTTCGTATCGGGATTAAAAGTACCCCACTGCTGAACGCCAAGAGCAACAAATAGTCGATCGACCCGTCCAAAATAAGCAGCCGAAACAGCTTCTTTCAAATCAGCAGAAATTTTATCGCTTCCTGTCAGATCGTGGTATTGTGCGATCGCCTCTGACTGAGCCTGCAAAAACAAAGGTTCCACCAGCGGCCAAGCTTCGGCCCGCAACTCTTCCGGCTTGAGAAGTTTCTGATTGCCTGTAATCCCTTCTTCAAATAAATGCGGGTAGGTATTAGCTTCTCGGTAAAGCGGGAGCAAATACTCAACTCCAGCTAACACTAAAGGAGCTTTTTTATTGTGCAAATATTTGTGCAGCGCCCCATCAATTATGTGGAAATACTGCAAAATTTCCTGCTGGGGCTCATCTCGATCTGGACTTCCTTGACCGTGAAAACTTCCCGGCTGCTGAAAAGAATTATTAGTGCCTCCTTTTGAAGTAGCAATCCGAAACTGACCATCTTTAGCAGTCGGGTCATATTGCAGAGCCTCCTCAAGGCTTTTCGGCAAGTTTTCAACTTCAACTTCCCTAGCACTGTAAGGCGTACACTCAATCAGCCTCACTTCCTTCTGACTGAGAGCTAAAACATAAAATAAATTATCTCCTGTCAGCATAGGCATCAGCGGTTTGACGTGAAAATTGTCGCTCACAACAACTAATTCGTCAAAATTCACCGGACAGGTATAGTAGCGGAAAAATCCCGAACCGACAAAAATCGCCAGCAGGTTGCTTTGATTTTCCCAAAATTTTTCCTGGTCAATTTCTGCTCGGACTGGCTCTAGCAATTGGGCAGCTTCTTTTTTGTCAAATCCGTACTCTACAATTTTGTCTTCAGCCTCTCTGATTAAATTTTTGAACCGAATCGGGTTTTGTTGAATTTCTGTTCCTTGAGCGACTGGCATATAAATTGAGACGCACAATCCAGAAGATTGTTGTACCAGCGCTTTGAGTTCGTCTACAGATATTACGTTCACCGCTGAAACTCCTTTTCTAAGGGGTTTTGTAATAAAAACAACCGATTCTTTAAAATGTATCTCTCCTGACATGGCCCCTGCGTCTGCCTAAAGTAATGATCGGCTGCTGTAGAGCATTTCATCCCCGAACTAAAACGGGGTTTCCCGCCGCTGTTCCAATCGAACTGCTTATTACCTAAGATAGACGGCGCTAACTCGGCGGCTACTTTACCATAATTTACTTTAGTCGGCTTCCACTACTCGTTATATATGATGAAAACAAAACTGTTTCTGGGGTTGCTGTGGGCAACATTTATTGCCTACACCTTGCTGCTAGCTCCTCTCGATCAGCCCGGAACGCTAACAGTTATTGAAAAAATGCTCAAATTCCAGCTAGAAGGAATCAACCCCTACCTTGTCACTATATTCGCTCTCATGGGAGTGTGGCCGATGGTCTACGCTTGCTTCCTATTCATTGATGAGAGAACCCAAAATATATCCGCTGGGCCTGCTTTCATCGCTTCCAACGGCGCCGGCATCATCGGCTTAATTCCCTACTTACTCCTCCGCCAGCCCCAGCAAGAATTTTCCGGCCGCAAAGATATGTTGATCAAAATATCAGACTCCCGCTGGACAGGCATTGTACTTTTACTAACTACTATCTGGCTGTTAGCTTGGGCTTGGTTAAATGGAGATTGGGGAGATTTTGTCAAGCAGTGGCAGTCAATTCCTTTTGTGCATTTAATAACTTGGGATTGTTGCTTGATGGCTGTAATATTTCCCTCACTTTTGGGGGACGACATGGCACGCCGTGGACTCTCGGACGATCGCATTTTTTGGGCAGTCTCTCTAGTTCCGCTGTTAGGGCCGCTAGCTTATCTTTGTCTGCGCCCCCCTCTGCCAGAATCTGCAACAGAAATCGCCACTTTCCCGCTAACAGCCCGAAGTTGAAACATTGAAAAATTTGGTAGTGTTCAAGATGTACTTTATTGACTAGCTCAAATAACCTGCCGGAGTCGTCATCCCAGTTGAGAAATTCCTCGAAGGAAAGGGTTTTTTGGGCGATCGCAACCATTGATATTAACCTTTTGCGTAGGTTGGCTCTCTGTTGTCTGTTTCTAGCTTAACGCTTTCAATATCCATTTTAGTGTGCATCAAAGGGGTAGCTTAGCAATACGATCGACCCATTCCTCTGCACTAGATGCTGCCCAAATCAAGAGTAGTTCTTCGATGACAACTTCCATCGGTATTTTTCGGGAAACAATAATGACTCCAGCACTCTGATTAGTAGTAATGAACTCAGCAAATTCCGATGGCATTGTTTTGCGATCGTGGCTGACAAGAACACGTCTTTGCTGTGCTGCAATTGCCAGCACTTCTAAATCTTTAACGCCTTCTAACCCAGCAGCAAAAGCAGTTTGAAAGTCGATTGTAGATTCTCGTCGCAGTAATCCTGTGACGATCGCCTGATTTAAGTCAGCATCAGCTTGATAGCGCACATTCACGATTGCACCTGCTGTGTTGCTGCTTTAGCTGCAATCAGTTTGTTGTACAAAGCTGGATCGCTGGTTTGTAGAGGTTGAGGCATGGCATCAAATGCAGCTTCTTCGGCGGCTAAGTAAGCGTCGATTTCAGCGCGGTTGGCTAGATAAAAGGCGATTGCCCCATAAACCTGTTCCAGTGTCAGTAGTGGGAAAGACTGAACAATAGTTTCGGGCGATAATCCTTGTTGGAAAGCATAGGCGATCGAGTCAAGAGAAATCCGAGTTCCTTCAACCCAATAGGCATCATTCCGATACTCTATGTAAGTTTTAACTGCTACAACTGGCATACATTTTTTTGATTCTAACTACTTATTATCATAGACGGAAGAACCCGCAGGCAGCCCAGGGTTTGCATGAGCTCTGTCAGAGGTTGGTTGCGGAAGGTGGCGAGTTGAATTAAGGCTTGAATGCGGGTAACGTTGAGTTTTTCAAGGCGCGAGCTCATTTGGATCAGTTGCTTGTGTTCTTCGGGAGTCAGGGTTTCGGCATGACGCTTGGCGATGAGGGCATGGTATTCTTCCCAGGTTTGTGCACTAAAGCCGATGTTAATTTGTTGCAGCAAGTCGGCTTCAGTAGGTTGGGTGGTTGGAAGTCTAGGCTGGAGGCGTTCTTGCAGGGTGTTGAGGATGTAACGATCGGGTTCAACGCCCTGTCGAGATGCTTCAGTGCGGATCTGCTGTTCGAGTTCGGGAGAGAGGTTGAGGGTGATGGTGGTCATGGTTATCTTGGCAGCAACATCTATTCATCATTTTAGCGATCGGGCTTTCACCTTATCAAAAACTTCATCGCCTGGGACTTCTCGATTTTACTGTCCGCGTCCTGGTTTGCAATCTACGAAACCTAATGCTTCTGT
This sequence comes from Microcoleus sp. D3_18a_C4, assembly GCF_036702415.1. NCBI lineage: Bacteria > Bacillati > Cyanobacteriota > Cyanophyceae > Oscillatoriales > Microcoleaceae > Microcoleus > Microcoleus sp. D3_18a_C4. The sequence continues at coordinate 5,182 of NZ_JAUBTI010000112.1, forward strand.
GTCGAGAAAATTGGCGATCGAAATGGCGATCGGATATTCAATTTTCGCAGCACGCGCAATTAGAACAGCTTTAATTCGTTCTGGCAAACGTCCCAAAATAACTTCGGCATCAGGAGAAAGTTGTTCTTGAAGTTTAGCTTGCATGACATTCACCTTTGGGTTGGAATTTGATAGATACATTCAAGCCACTACCCAACTCAGATTTAGCGGTCTAACGTTGCCAATCACCCGCCGCAAATTACCTCAGACTGCCACCGACAGGATCTCGACGGTCGGGTGCATTGGCGTTGTTCGAGTGCGCGCATCTCTTGCCGTATTTTGATGCTACCGCAAAAAAGCGCGTAACTTTTCAAGTTCATCACCCTGTAAACACTTAGCAAAAGAACGGTGGGTCCGAGCATTTGGATGGGGGAGAAAAGCAAAAAATCTTTCACGATTCCCTATCTCAACGAACTCGGATATTGAATTTGCTGTAGAGATATTGAATTGGCTTTGAATCACTTGCTTTGCGCGTGCCCCCAGTACCACTATCACTTTTGCTCTTGCTAGTTCTAAAACTCTCAACAAGTAGGCTTCCACACATTGCTCCTGTGCTTCTTCTACACCAGTTTCGGCACGAGACTTACAATGCACTATCTCGGTAAGCGCATAATCAATGCCTGGACTAACGTTCCGTTGAAGTAGCTCAATCGCACGTTGTCTAACCGCTGCCCAAAATCGAGTAGAGCGACTATATTTCCCGTCTTTTAGCAAGGATTTTGTACCATCAACGATCCAGTGCTTACGTCCTCCTCCAAAACGGTAATTGAAATAATCGTGTACTTCGCTACATGACCAATCCCAAGTTGGGTAATCTTCATCAGAGCCAATTGATGGATTTGAACTCAGGAAGAGAATGGGTGCTTGCTCTATCTGTCCACTCCAAGGTTCAGGCACTTGAAATTTTTCTAACCCAATTGCATTTTGAGAGTCAACAATTGTACGACATGGATTTTCAACAGAAAGATATTCTTGACACTCTCGTGCATGGGGACAATGAACAATTTCACTTAGCAGAGTTTTTTCAGACATTCCCGAAATATATCAACTGATTACGAGTTTACGAAAATCTAGCAGTCGAACTTATAATTGTATCGCAGTTGCGGTACAATACCCAATAGAAGAGAAAAATACCGCCGATCGATCGCTGATGTATGTCACCAAAAGTGGCACTAATTCACATAGCAATTGCTGCCGTTCGATGAAAATTCAACCAAATTGTCATGCGGCTAAAACAGGACGATCGAGCTTGCGGACTGCATACAGAAGCGTAGCTTTAATATAGTCAATTTCCAAGTCTGGAAATTCTTCGATAAACTTAAAAATTTGCTCACCCGCAGCCAGCAACTCTAGGATATCGATGACTCGAATCCGCATTCCCCGGATGCAGGGACGACCGCCACATTGTCTTGGGTTCACTGTGATTCTGTCAAACAGATAAGCAACGGATGCTGGCATTGCTTAAAATTGTTTAAAATCTTTGTCTTTAGCTTACTTCATTTATCGCCCGAAACTCACGCCGCGATCTAATTCTGCGATCGCCACTTCCAACTCAATACTGTGTAAAGTATTATTTGTGCGTTAGGCGTAGGCAGGAAGTGGCTCATAAACGAGTTCCATGAGTTTCTCTGAGGGAATGGTTTCCATTGCATAGGTATTACCTTGAGCATCCGCAAAATCTACTAGATAAGCACGATCCTCAAAGCTCATCAGAATAGTGCCAACTTGTCCGGGCCGGAGCAAAATGGGCTGAGAGGTGTCTTTATGGATTGCCTGAATTTCTTCGGTCAAGGCAACAACATCATACTCGTGTAACGTCATCACAGTATCCTCACTTATTGACAGGATAGGTATTAGTTAACCTGGGAAAGTCTTCATGGGTGCGAATCATCCAACATGACAGCACCCAAGAGCTTCCTGTTTCCGTAGTCATGAAAAATTTGATATCATACTGGGTTCCATAGTTGTCACTTTTATAAATTTCTGCATCCTGATTGACCGCAGATTCTAATATAGCCGCTTCTAAAATAGCTTTGTTTTCTAGTGTAATTCCCAATCTATTTCTAAATAGGATGGCTTTATCTTTTCCTTTGGGATGCTGCATATTTAGTGAGTATCGCTCAAGCTTGTCACCAAGTAGTGCCTTATCTCCGTTGGGTAGTTTCATCTGTCGAAATGGTTAAGTCACTTGGTAGAAAGTTTTCATTTGCCAGAAACCGCATTAACTTGCCTCAGCAATTTGCCCGTTGTGCCATATATCGATCGAAAGTCGTCTAATCTCCAGCTTTGTAGTCAGCACGGGCCGCTTCAATTTCGGCAAGGTCTTCTGGAGAATCGTCCTCATTCGGGAATAATTCAGCTTCCAAAAATTCCCATATCTTGTATCTTTCAGCAATTCCCAGTGACGAAATAGCTTCCAGCAGTGATTGAAATGAGATGTCTACTTTCACAGTATTTTCAGCCATCAGAACTTTCCTCCTATTTTAATTTTACACTTAGTATATTTATTCAAGATGCTCAAAGTAGCTGGAATGTGATTTTATATTTAGCTAAATGGTTTCTGTCATGTTCTTTCGCTCTTTTTTTTACCGCAGATTAAAGCAGATTTACGCAGATGGAAGAATGACTATTGCTATTTTACCATAAACAAAACCCGCAAGATGCGGGCTTCATTTTAATCATGGCAATTTAACTGATTACTACATTACAACCGCACTAATCAAAGTTTGCACATTTTGTACAACAGCAGTAGTCAAATTATGAGTCACAGGCAAACTGTCAACGACTATTCCGGCGCACAATAGCATCAGGTACAGAATAGAGTATTTGAAGAGCGATCGCGCCACAATCTTATCCTCTGGAGTCTGCAACAGCAACCAAGCTTTTTGGGCAAAAATAGCACCGAGGAAAATAGCTGTTCCCGCATACACCGCGCCCGCTAAATTCAGGGGATAAACTAGCAGCAAAGTTGCAGGAATCATCAATAGCGTGTAAATCCAAATTTGGCGGGCTGTCTCTTCGTCGCCCTCAATTACCGGTAACATGGGCACCCCTACTTCCTTGTATTCGTCGCGAATCATCATTGCTAATGCCCAAAAATGCGGCGGTGTCCACAGGAATATAATCCCAAACAGCAGCCACGCACCCCAACTCAAATCTCCCGTAACCGCAGCCCACCCAACTAGCGGGGGAATCGCCCCGGCTGCACCGCCGATGACAATGTTTTGCACGCTGTGACGCTTCAGCCAGTGGGTGTAAATTAGGACATAGAAAAGGATGCCTGACATTGCTAGCAATGCGGCTAATAAGTTGGCAACAACTGTCAGCAATGTAAAGGATATTGTAGCTAGGGCGATCGCAAATATCAAAGCATCGCGCTTCTTCACACGCCCGGAAGGAATCGGCCGCCACCGGGTGCGCTCCATAATATAATCGATGTCGCTGTCGTAGACACAATTAATCGTATTCGCCGACGCAGAAGCTAAAGCGCCTCCAGTAATAGTTGATACCAGCAATAGCGGATCGACTTCTCCTTTGGCCGCCATCCACATTCCTGCTGAGGTGGTGATTAGCAGCAGTAAAATAATTCTGGGTTTTGTTAGTTGATAGTAACTTTTCACGACTTGCGAAAAGTTTTCGTGGAGGCGGGGGCTGTCGTTGGTAAGAACTTCTTGCATCGGTTATTAGTTGTTAGTTGTTAGTTGTCATTTGTCATTGGTTCGTAGGGGCGGGTTTTACGAGAGATATTTGCTGTAGCTAAAAGGATTAATAAACCCGCCCCCACCGAGGGATAAATCAGCCCTCTCTTACTCAAGGAATAGATAAATCTGCGTTCTATATCATGTCCGGTTGATTCGTGCTTGTATGGGCGGGGCGGGTTTATGAAACTGTTGGCTTTTAGATCGAGAATCATGGTGAATCCGCCCCTACAAGACCTTGCACTATATAATAACGATGCTACCGGACATAATATTACTCTCAAGCTGATACAACTCGATCGCGCCAAGCTAAAACACTAAAAGCTATCAGGGTTCCCAGCAAAGCAGCACCGACTGCTTGGTGGGCGACTGTCAGCGGTTCTACCTGAAGGTGCAGCCGGAAAGTTGCTAATCCCAGAACTAATTGAGCAATGAGGCAAACACTCGCCCAATTAGCCAGTTTTCGCAAATTTGGACTCAGTGCAGGCTGCCGCCAAGCCATGACTGCTACGGCTAAAGTCGCTGCTGTAGCTGGTACGATACCGGCGATGTGGCTGTTCATTACCGAGCACAATTCTGAGGAGTCCAAACATTGGTGCAGTGCCCATCTAGAGCCTACCAATGCGCCTAGCAAACTTTGCAGGTAAACTAACAATGCTGCGATCGAACTTACCCAAGCTAATTTGCCCGTATTGCCTGTAGCTTCGTAGGGAGTCAGCATGAAACCGATGACTAGCAGGGCGCCAAAAAACAGTAAAGCGGTTCCCAAGTGAGCCGTAACGATGTCAAATCTCAGCAGTTGTGTTACTGTCAAGCCGCCCAATACGCCCTGAAAAACGATTAAAAATAGTGCTCCGGCGCTCGCCCAAGGCAGCCATTTGGGCAGGCGGCTGCGGTAAAACAAAGATAGTCCTAAAAGTGCGATCGCGCTCAAGCCAATTGCCGCTGCGTCCAACCGGTGAAACCACTCCAGAAATACCTGCAAATTCATTTGCGCTGCGGGTATTAATTGACCGTAGCACAGCGGCCAGTCGGGGCAAGCGAGCCCCGCATTCATCACCCGCGTGGCGCTGCCTACAGCCATTAACAGCCAGGTTGCGATCGCAATTTTCCACACTAGGCTGCGGATAATATCTTTTGGCTGCCACTGCACTCCTGCTGCGTTTGGCTGATTTAAAACTGAGTTTGCCATGAACTTTACCTTAGCCTTTGTTATCGATCGAACTTAATTAAATATCGAGGTTTTGCTTTGGCTGAGCTTAGCCTAGCTTAACACTCTTTTTCTCTGACCAACCGTCATTTTTACTACCTTAGCGACACTTTTATCCAATTAGTTTGTCTTTATAATTTTTTCAACTTTCTTCTTTATATTACAAAAGATGTCCTTTATTTTGTCAAACTTAAAAAAACTTTAATCTTTTCCCGCTCCTGGATAATTTAAAACTCCCCCACTGTCTAGGTTGGGCAAAAAAATAAAGATATAATTAAGAAAAAGAATTTATTAAAAAATTGTGATATGAACCGCTCAAAAATGTTTACAAAAAGCTAAACAACATAAAAAAACCTATAAAGTAGGATTCGCAACAAACTAAATGTAGCTGATTGTTCTACCTTAGTAGGAAGTATGACCGCAAATAAAACGGCAGTCAACAAGTTAAGCAAGCTCTAAGCCAGCCACTCTTTACTCCAGGCTTCGTAGCCGCGAGCAAGCTGTTCAAGGAGGGAAAAAGAAACAGGGAAAATACCGGGTTCCCTGGTGGTCCTAGATGACGGCATAGCGATCGCAGCAATCAGCTTGTGGTACGGTCAAAACAACCACCTGATGCCACAGCAAGCCTCAGAATAAGCACCGATGGTAGAGGCTGTTTTAACGTGACGATCGCAATCGCCACAGCCCTATTTATGGCGTTGCATAATAGCGGGATGATTTTGATTGTTTTGTGGGATGGGATCTCTTGGCCCGAAGGGGTGTATTTTCACACCAGGCGGGACGCTAACCCCTATTCCCCACAAGAATCATCCTCAAATTGTACAATACCCCGATCGCACGCCCGCCGATCGCAGACTCAGGAGACACGGTACCTCAAACAGCACCAGAAATCACACCCGAAATGGCTTCCACCCCCAGCAGCGCCAAATAGGGCGAAGAAGCCAAACCCTCAGATACGGGACAATCCGCAGGTTTCACAGTTAACGTCACTGGATCAAAGCTGCTACGCAGTTAGATTGTAGAATATCAAGTTGAAATAAATTACCAAGCGCTAAAATATATGTATATGTCAGCGAAAAATCATCTATCTCCAGTAGCACAAGTAGAATAATTGGTGCATTCATTATTAAATTAAGGAAAACTTATTATTAAATGCGTTACATCCGGTACATTGCTCGTGGCCGAACTTCCTTCCTTCTTTGAATCTAAAACCTAAAATCTAAAATTCTGCCGCCATGTCCCAAAAAAATGAAACCGTTGTTCTGGTATTATCGCTCCTAATTACGATCGGGCTAGCCGGTGCAGGTATTTGGTGGCTGACAAGCCGAGGCGGCATCAATCTCGGAGGTTCATCACCCCCAAATCCGACATTTTCCCAGTCTCCGACGGGGAATTCGCCGCAGTCAGAGCAGGCAATTGGGCAGCGTCTGAGTGCGGGGAACAAACTGTTAATTCCAGAGCAAGCAACAACAACCAAGCAAGCAGCAGTACAGGCGATCGCATCTGGCAACTATAACGCAGCTATTTCCGACTTACAAGCTTCGCTCAAAAGCAATCGCAACGATCCAGAAGCCTTAATTTACCTCAACAACGCCCGCATCGGCGCTCAGAAATCCTACACACTTGCCGCCGCAGTTCCCATTGGCGGCGATATCAATGCTGCTCTAGAAATTATGCGGGGCGTAGCTCAAGCTCAAAATGAAATCAACCAAAGCGGCGGCATTAGCGGTACTCCCTTAAAAGTGGTAATTGCTAACGATGACAACAACCCAGAAATTGCCGCACAAATTGCCAGTGCTTTAGCAAATAATTCGGAAACTTTAGGAGTAATCGGGCATTTTGCTTCAGATACGACTCTAGCAGCCAGCAAGATTTACCAGCAAAAACAATTAGTAGCAATTTCTCCGACAAGTACGTCTGTCCAGCTCTCAGGAGTGGGCAGCAATATATTTCGGACAGTGCCGAGCGATCGGTTTGCCGCTAATGCTCTTTCCCGCTATATGCTGGGAAAATTGCAAAAGCAAAAAGCTGCTGTATTTTTCAATTCTGCCAGCAGTTATAGCAAATCTTTAAAAAATGAATTCACCACTGCTAATTACGCCGATGGAGGACAAATCGTATCCGAATTTGACTTTGCTAAGGGCAATTTTAATGCCGCCGAGAGCGTTAAAAGTGCGATCGCCCAAGGAGCAGAAGTAATTATGTTAGCATCCGATTCAGCCACGCTCGACCAAGCTTTGCAAGTAGTGCAAGTAAACGCCAAACGGCTGCCGTTACTAGCAGGAGACGGTGCTTATACTGCTAAAACACTGCAAATCGGTGGCGCAGGAGCAACAGATATGGTGCTGGCTGTTCCTTGGCACATTCTCGCAGATCCGCAGTCAAACTTTCCCCAAACATCCAAACAACTGTGGAATGCTGAAGTAAGTTGGCGCACAGCTTTAGCGTACGACGCGGCGATCGCGTTAATTGTCGGTTTAGGGCGCAATCCGACTCGTACAGGCATTCAACAAGCTTTATCGGCGTCAGATTTTTCGGCAAATGGAGCATCGGGCCCGATTCGATTTTTACCTTCGGGCGATCGCAATCGAGCAGTTCAGTTAGTAACTGTTAAACCCGGAAATCGAACCCGTTACGGTTACGAGTTTGTGCCGATTAATTAAAAAACAAGTTCTGGTCATTTGTCTATGTATAGCAGAAGGAAGAAGGAAGAAGCAATAAAATCAATCGTGTCAGCCATTAACAACGTCCTAACCGTCTGGGCGGTTGCTATAAAATCTACCATTGTTCCTTGGCGGGGGCAGCTTGATGGGATTGTTTGTTGGCGCGATAAAGGTTTGGTGAAACCCGGCCGGCATGGAAACTCGATCTAAAGTTGCGAAACTCCGATCGGCCTAACTGCCCTATTCCTCTCAAAAACAGCCCTCGGTTTCAAAGCAATTCTCAACAACAGCCACAGCGATCGCCATTCTCCGGGAGTTTCCTGCCGCTGCCACTGGCCCGGGCGACAGTACAGCATTTCGATCAAACAGCGGTGCTGGCTAATGTTGAGGCGATCGAACGCAATTCGCACAGTGGGAAATTCCACAAAACTGCCGTCTTTTCCATCCCGAAAACTCGACTCCAACTGAGATTTATCGCTCACCAACTCAATCTTAGCCACAGGAATAAAACAGTTCTCTTCCATAATTTTCAGAGTCGCCGAATCGCAATCAATCAAACCTTTGGCCCAAGGACGCTCAGTGCCCAAATCAACAAAAGACGGCGCTAAGGATCTCCTTGCTTTGACTGCCGCACTGCGAGAGAGCGCTTTTATTTTACCCGGCCATAAACTTGTCTGAACGGCATATTTTGGCAAAATCTCTGCTGGGGTCAAACTCTCTTTACTACCCTTACCTTTCACCGCAAAACTTGGCCACTGAGTCAGAGCAACTTCAGCGCCACTTTCCGAAATTACAGTGGTTATACCCCAAAAACTTTTACCGCCAATATTTAATTGTACAACCCTGCGTAAATTGAACCATTCGTAAATGTCCGGCTTAGGAATATCCACCAAAATCAGTAATGCAATCCCGATCATCAGCAGGTTGTACGCGCTCCACACCCATCCCAAACTCATTCCTTTTGACAACAAATGTGCACTTTCTGATATGGACTGTACGGTGCCAACATTTTTCACTAAATTAATGTTTAAACTGTGCCACAAACTGACTGCTGTAGCTGCGAACAAGACAATCAAAGGCCATCCCAAATTCCAGTTAAAACGAAAGCGATCGCTCGCAATTCCTTTTGGCGTCACCTCAAACCCTTTCCCAAAGGGATTCAGCATGGAACTCACTACCGTCACCGCTAAAGGAATACACTGGACGAACGAATAAATATCGGAAAGCAAAGCCGATCCCGATCTGCAGTTCAGCCAAGAAAACACAGTAAGTTGCACCAAATAGTAAGGCAGGAAAAAGTACAGCAATTCTGGCCCACTTGCCCGCAAAGGAATTATGCCGAGAAATGAATAAGCTAAAGGTATCAACAGATATAAAACCTTGGTTAAACTGGTAAACCAGTGCAGCAATCCCTCCAAATGAGATAGCCTTTGTACGAATGTAAGACCGCGAATTGTTAAAGGATTGGAATCAATAAAAAATGCCTGAAGCGTGCCTCGCGCCCAGCGTAGCCTTTGATTTAGATGAGCCTCTATATTTTCAGCCGCCAAACCCGCACTCAATTTTTCATCTAAATAAACTAAGCGATATCCGGTTGCTGACAGCCGAATTCCGGTAAAATAATCTTCGCAGATTGAATCTGTGACCAAGCCTCCCGCTGTTTCTAAAGCACTCCGCCTCACTACAAAAGATGTACCGCAACAAACTACGCTGTCGGCGCTGTCTTTGATGATTTCAATTTGCCTGTAAAAGATTTCTTCTTCCGGCGCGATCGCATTTTCTAAACCTAAATTACGGGAGATGGGGTCGTGGTTGTAAAAGCTTTGCGGTGTTTGAACGAGGGCGATTTCGGGATTTTGAAAAAATCCAACTGTTCGAGTTAAAAAGTTTTTAGTGGGAATAAAATCGGCATCGAAAACTACAATTAGTTCTCCATTAGTTAGGGCTGTGGCATGATTGATGTTTCCAGCTTTGGCGTGAATATTATCGGGTCTGGTTATATACTCGCATCCCAGTTCTTTTGCCAGCAACTTGATTTCATGCCGCTTGGTATCGTCGAGCAAATATACTTTTTTGTTGGGATAATCTAAAGCTTGACAGCCGATTACTGTGCGCCGTAAAATAAAAGCAGGTTCGTTGTAAGTTGGGATAAAAATATCTACGGGCGGGGTGAAGTTTCCAGCTTCAACTGCAACTGCCATGCGATCGGCTTCTCGACGCCGGTCTTTCATTCTCAGCATTAAATACAGTTGAATACTGGTGTTGAAAACCAGTAGCATTTCTAGGAAAAACAGCCCTAAACTAAAGATACCGTTGAGGGGATCGGTTAAATTTAGAGTAGCGAGCGATCGCCATAAAACGTAGCGAATGGTTAAAGCTAGAATTATTGCAACTACTACAGCGCGCGACCATTTCTGCGGTTGAGGCGAAATTTTAATTGCAGCTAAAGCTGCCGAAACCAGCACAAAAGTCGGCACTAACAAATACATCTTGCTCGTAGCAGGCACTTGCAGCCACACAGGCGGGTTTTGCTGCCAAATGTTGATTGTGGCAAAAATACCGCTGACTGTACCTTCACCGGCAAACCAGGCCCCGGCGATCGCACCTGCGAAAGCAAGCACCCCCAACACGACTAGCGTTGCCGCAGGCACCCGCGAAATCCGCCCAAAGCGGCGTTTCAAGTCTTGAAAATCAAATCTTGAAGTTGTCATAAAATAATTTTAAAGTCCCGATCGTGCATGCCACAGTAAGGGTTTCTTGCTGTCCACTTTTTACTTCAGTTGAAAATTCCGACACACCCCAATTACTCTATTTACATTTTTTAACATTCTGACCCTTGTATGATAATTCATCTTGCTTGCTGTTGGCAAACTGCTTAGCGAGTCCAAACCTGGCCAAATATAGCAGAAGGAAGAAGGAAGAAGGCTTGAGTTACCGAGGAGAGAATTCATATCAATTGCGGTAACACTCTTTATGATGGGGAGTGGGGAGTGGGGGAATGTGGAATTGCGCGACCTTGACTTTATCATTCCCACCCAACCGGAAAAGATATCAGAAGCAATCTTCGGCAAGGATTTCAGCAATGTCAGCAACAGGCTTTCGGGCCTGTTCCACAATTAAAAAATATTTCTTGTGGGCGGTTTCTGCGACGCGGCCCATAAAAAGCTTATTGAAAATGCTGCCACATCTGAGTCCTAACCGTCGGGCGCGTTTACTATAGTTCAATACGCTTGGGTTAAGCTCGATCCCCCCTAGCCAAGGGCGGGCACTCTTGGCACCGCCCCTACGAAGGGGAGTAGGGGGTGGGACAAGAACTTACTCTTGCGTCCCCCAACAATCAGGGGGAGTAGGGGGTATGCTGCAAGGGAGCTCGCCCGGAATAAATAGTTTTAACCCAAGCGTATTGTACTATAGTTCACAAAAAAATTATCTTGTCTACAAATCAAATAGGATTGCTATATCAGACTATAGCAATCCTATTTGATTTAACAATTAGACGAATTTGACATCTAACTAAAGGTAGATTAATTTTATATTAATTTAAAAAATTTACCGCGAGCGCAGCACAAAAACCCAGCCATCACAGAACTAATCACCAATTTCTAATTGCGAGATTGCATAGCGGGCGACAGCCAAACTAACTCTGGCTTGTTCTATTTCCGACAATTGGGCCCACGGTCTTTTAGTTGCCATGACCAATTCCCCCCCTTCCGAATCAACATCTCGCATCGCATAAGCCAAAGGACGTGCCAACACCTGCAAATCTTCCTCAGCCCACTGAGGCAAAATCTCTAAGACGCACTCTACCATTTGGTCAGCTAAAGATTGATACTTAACAGTTGCGTTTTGCACGCTTTGAGCGATGCTGGCCAGAAAATCTTGAGGCACGCGAGCAAATTTCTCGCGCAAAGACTTTTGCAGAGCAGTCGTCAGCCAAACTTGTTCTAATTGCGAGAATAAAACTTGGGACTTCAGGGCAATATCGCTGTCGCTGAATGAATCAGATAGCGCAAATTCCTGCTCTAGGGCAGTTAAATAAGATTCGGATTCAAGCTGTGCAGGATTCCAGGGGTAAGCAACATCAGTCTGAACAATTGTGGCGAGAAGTTCCATCTGGGCCTGAGTTTGAGAATCGCGAAAATATTCAGAATCAGCAGATTGGGTAGCCATGATGTAATACCTAAAGGAGAAAAGGAAAAGATAGAGGGGGGACTGTGCCAAGAGCTCGTTGCGAGCTATCAGTGGTAAATAACTCTTTTAAATTCAGACTGGACACTCAACGCCCAGAACTTTGCTGTGCCAGTAGCCGCTTGTCTTCATTAGCTACACCCGCACCTTAATTCGTTCCGCAATCCGTCTCACTGTACCCCGAAGTTTTAGGAACCTCAATAGTGAACTCAAAAATCTGACCTTGAGAACTGCCAAATTTTAGCTGAGTCCCGCTGCGTAGCAGCAATTCTTGGTGGTGAACTCTCTGCCATCCCTCAGATCCCAAAACTAAAGTCCCGTAGCGAGAAAAATCTCGCAAGAAGTAGCTAGGTTCTTCGCGGCTATCTCCGATAGTGTTTCGGCAGAAAATCTCGGCGTGTTTTTGAGAAACCCACTGTTCTCGAATCACTACGTCGTTTTCTTCCCAGCGTCCGACTCGAACCATACCCGCGCGAATCGGCCAAACCTGATTGGTTGAGTCGGTGGATTTGGCATTTGGTCGATCGCGCCCCCGCAAATAAGCACAAGACGGCAACCGTCCCAGCCAAGTAGAAGAATTTAAAGGCAACTCAGTTTTGAGGTCATCTACCGGCTCAGTTAGCTGACCGTCAAACTCAGGGTGCATATACAGCACAGGCAGCGTCCAAGCCGGTTGATTGAACTTGTAGAGCGTCAGTAACTGCTGTCTGGCGACGGCGACTGCCCGATCGATCGACATCCGACTGGCCAAAGCTTGAGCAAAACTTTGGATAAAACTCAGGGCCTCGCGATCGGCGATCGAGTCCCGCATCCCCAACACCGCAGGCACCCCGTGATGGATCAGTACCTCAGCCAAACTGCTACGGGCCATCGCCTGTTGCTGGCCGTTAGTTGAGTGCAACCTCTCCACCGCCGGCTGAGCTCCCCAGCAGGCATTAAACACCGCCAGCGTTACGCGGCCCCGAACTAATACCTGAGCTAGTTCAGTGCCATTAATCACCGTTTCCGGCCCCAAAAACAGCAAACCGCCGTCGGGGCCCGGTATCCCGTGGCCGGCGTAGAACAGAATGTTGTAAGCTTGCGTTTCCAGCCGAGAAATTAGTTCCGCCGCAGTAGGTTCGATCAGAGTATCGACGCGAGTCGGAACGCTGATGTCAGAATATTTGCCGCTGTCGTCGGTTTGAAAAGCACTTTCTAGAACCCCAGCTAGGGCGAGTGCTTCTTCTCCCAACTGCAAATGACCGTTATTACTGCTGGAAAATTGAGAATTAGCACCGCGGCCGGGTTCTGCTTGTCCCAAAACTAGCAAAATGTTGAGCGACTCCGCAGGATGCAGGGGTGGCAAAGGTTCAACATTGCTGGTAGTGCGGCTGAACAGCAGTTGCTGCGACAGAGAAATTGCCGGTTGACCGGCTTGAGGCTGCATAATTTCCCAAGGCAAAGCAATTAAATACGGTTCGCGCAAGTCTACGCGCACTCGCAGGGGTAGATTTTGCCCGATCGCGATACCTTTACTTTCCTGGAGACTACCCTGAATCGGCCCTTCAAACAGCCACTGCCAAAGATTAATCCCCAAATGCTGCATCAGGCGACTGCTGTAGCTTGCCGGTGGCCGAGGCGGATGCTGATCCCCCTTGTCGCCCCACCCCTGTTGACCGAGGTGGAGCGGCACAGAGGGCGTCGGTATTCGTTGTTCAGTTTCTGCCAATATATTCTGGTTGTTTTCCGCCGAGACGAAACTGCCATCAGGATTTAGGGGCAATTCGTGAATTGTCCCGGAGGGCGAAAACATTTCCTGCCAAGCTTTCCAAGATTGGGAGAGGGTATCGGGCCACATACAGTCGTGGTGAACGTACCCGCTGGGATAGGGAGCTTGTAGAACCCAAGTGGCAAAATGGTTTGCCCCAGCGGTTCTCAGGCGAGCGATCGCTATACTGAGGCAAGGACTTTCAGGGCGCGCCATTCACAAAAAAGCTCGGTAAGTGGGAAGCTCAGAGACTTTAGTCCTGAGAGGAAAACGACCCGGCGATTTCAATCGCTTTGAATCCCCTTGCGGGGTAGAGGGGTATGGTTGCCCCTCTGGTGAGGTATGGTTGCCTCGATCTCCCTTGCGGGGTAATGTTAGCTTGTCGGTCAATGTTATAGAGGCTTGTTAGGCTGGCAGCACTGCCGAGCGTGACTTTAAGGCTGTTTAACTACTAGCGACAGAGCAAGGGACTAGCTTCGCATCAAGCGGGTGTCGTGACCTAAATAACGTAGCCAGTTAAGGCGATAGCTGGTCAGTACAGCTTGCTCGATCGCTCTTACAAGCGAGCGTGGCTTTAGCCCGCTCGTTACTGACAACTACCGACTCTGGATATAGGGTGGGATTGAGTTTCTCTATTTGTAGTTTATCGGGTTTGGGGTGCGATCGAGTGCGTGAGATTGCTTTGGCAGTTTTTACTTTTACTTAGTGCCCAAAAATTTATCTATACTCGGTAAATCTACCCAAGTCCCCGTAGCATTCGACTCCTGGGTCAAATCCATCAACAACTGCGAGTAAACCCCTTCTCTGAGGGACGGTATCAAGGATTTACCGGTATCTATTGCTTCAACCCACCTATCTACTACTCGAATAAACGGTGCAATTCTCCCGTCTGGATAAACTTGAGGAAACTCCAATCTTTGAGGAATTTTGATTTCAGCTAAAGGTTCTCCACCTTGGGAACCCCACAAGCGAAATCCGTGGACGTAATCTTGCTGGTTGTCGCTTCCTAACACCAACGTACCCTTACTCCCGTATATTTCCACCCAGTGTCCCCGCCCTTGATAAGTAACAGAACTCAAACAAACTTGACAAGGCGTTCCCCCGGCTAATTCCAACATCAACGTGCAAGAATCATCTGCATCAACTAATTTTAAATTTCCCGAATCATTCGGATCGGGCCGCCGCGAAATTCCTGTAATCAATTGCCCAGAAAGCCTTTGGGGCGGGCCGAACAGCCAGCTAATATAATCAAAAACGTGAGAACCTGTCGCGCCCAAAACGCCGCCGCCTCGCTCTTTTTGCGCGTACCAATTCCAAGGGCGACTCGCATCAGCACGGCTCGATACTAGCCAATCAATCTTAATTAAACGCTTTTCTCCCACATATTCTGCTGCCAATAATTCTGCTAGCATTTGCCATGCGGGGATGAATCGAAACTCAAAGTCCATTGTGGCAATTGCTCTCGAACCACCATTTTTAAAATCGGTTGGAGATTCGTTGTTGGCCAATCGGTAAAGTTCCCTGGCTTCATTTGCTGTCAGGGCTGTGGGTTTTTCTAATAATAAATGCTTGCCTGCTTCCAAGACGGTTTTTGCCATTTCAAAATGCAAAAATGGCGGTGTGGAAATGCTGACACCCGCTACTTCGGGGATCGCTACTATATCGGCGATCGAGTCGCAAGCGTAGGGGATATTGTGGGTAGATGCGAGATCCTTTGCTTTGTCTAAATTCCGGTGGTAAACAGCCACAACCTCTGTCCGGTGATGGGCCTGAAGTCCGGGAATGTGTACTTTTTGACCGAAACCTGTACCGACTACTGCAACGCCAATTTTTGACATAATTTAATAATTGTTGACTGTTGACTGTTGACTGTTGGCTGTTGGCTGTTGGTAGTTGGTAGTTGGCAGTTGTTAGTTGTTAGTTGTGATTAGTTATTTGTTAGCTGCGACCACTAACTAATAACTAATAATTAATAACTAATGACTACTGACTAATGACTACTGACTACTGACTACTGACTAAGGGAGCATCTCAGTTTTGCATTTACAGTGCGAGCGTCCCCGCTCGCGTATTGTACAATACGCGAGCGGGGA
>NZ_JAUBTI010000113.1:0-20689 GCF_036702415.1 Microcoleus sp. D3_18a_C4
TCTGACCAATTCTTTTTTAAGAACTCTCCGAAAGCCTCTTGACAAAAGACTTACAGCCTTAACTTGTCACCAATGGTACTATACTGGCTGGTCACCAAAAAAATTCAAAAAAGAGCAGAATTAGCCACGATGTTAAAACGAGACGAATCAACAATATATCGTTGGTTAACAGCTTACAAAAAAGGTGGAAGTAATGAATTACTGAGCATAAAAAAAGCTCCCGAAAAGACTCCACATATTCCACCAGAAGTGAGAGAAAAATTAATCAAAAAACTGCAAGAAACCCAGGGAGAAACAAGTTATGGCAAATTACAGCTCTGGCTAGAAAAAGAATGCGGAATTAAAGTGAGTTATAAAGTGGTACATGACCTAGTACATTATAAATTGAAAGCTGACCTGCAACTCCCAAGACCCCAAAGTAACAAAGCGAACGAAGAGGTGCAGGCAAGCTTCAAAAAAAAACTATGTGAGCTCATTAAAGTAAGGATTAAATATTTCGGAAACTCCAAGCCTGTAAGGATATGGTGTCAGGACGAGAGTAGATTGGGATTGATTACTATGCGCCGGGCAGAATGATTACATTAAAGGGGGTAAAACCAATTGGGAAAAAGCAATGGAAACGAGGAAACTTTTATATTTATGGAGTCGTAGAGCCAGCAACAGGCGAACAATATTATCAAGAATTTTCTCAGCTAAATTACAACTGTTTTCAAGAGTTTTTAAATGGATTTGGTCAAAAATACTCAGAGACTTTCAATCTAATTATCATGAATAATGGTAGCTTCCATAAAGCTCTATTATTAGACGGGGCTGACCAGGTAATGCCAATATATTTACCTGCCTATAGTCCTGAATTAAATCCGATTGAAAGATTGTGGGAGCATACAAAAAAAGACTAAGAGTGGGAAAATTGTTCGAGTTTAGATAAACTCAAAGAACAGGTAAATACAATTATCAAATCTCTCACGAATGAAGAAGTTTTATCTCTCTGTGGTTGGGACTATATCCTTGAAGCTATATTAAGTGCAACTTCATAGTAAATTGGTATTAACAGTTAAAAGATTTTTCGGGGGAGAAGAGTAATTATTGGTAGAATTTGCTAGCGGCAAGTCTTCTACAATGTCGGGAATGAGAGAAATATTGGCAGTTCTTTGGGGGTTTGATGCTTCGATTAATGACATGATTTAAAGTTCTTTTTTTTGATGATGAAAGTGACTAAAATTATGCAGAGCTTGAGGATGTTAATCTTGAAGTTTTCGCAAACAAAGCTAGTCCCGACGATGCTGGAATTTTGTTTTTTTATTGAGGACGAAAGCTGCGATCTCGACAGGTGAAAACCGGCCAGCGAGGCTGACAAAAATTTGATGCGATCGCAATAAGTTGGTGTTGTTATGGCTACCGATAGATTTGAGAATATCAGTAACTTTTATCGATCGCAAGCGGTGTTCGCCATCAGGAAGTAAACTTTATGGAAGCTTTAATCCACTTCCGTGTAATGAAGTTCACGCTACGAATTTTGGGATGATCGAGCATTTTGGAGGTGCGCTCGCCCAACTAATTATCCGGTTTATTGTATAAAAAGTAACTTATTTTTTGGCAAAATTACGCAAAACCCGATCGCAACAGTAAGGCTTTGGAAACTAGGTTGTACAGTCCAGGACGCAGAGACACTATATGTAGTGTGGTGCGATTCCTAATAATTACTAACAACCAATTACTGATGACTTCGCCTAAGTGAAGCCTAATATATGCCAAAATACGGACGAAATGTGCTATCTGTAGAAGACGAAAGCAGCCTTGACGAAATTTAAAGTCCCATGTTGAATGCGAACGGGAGCATATTGGCAGACAATCGATCGGCCGCGTCGCAGTGGGCGCAAGAAGCTTTAGGGCTTCCCGAAGTTCAAGTACAAGCGCGTTTGCGGGGAAATCACCTGCACATTTTGTGCGAAGCAGCGCACAGTCCGTCTCAAGAATTGGTGACGGCGCGATTTACCAACGCCCTCGAACAAACGGATTTAACGCAACTGCTGCCCGATCGACCTAAAATTTACCAGTTGTTTCTGTGCGGCCGCAAAATCGGTTCCCGACAAAATGACTGGACAGTCCGGCTCGATTGCAGCAGTCCCAAGCGACAGCAACAGCCACAGCAACCGGAACCAAAAGTTGCCGAAGTGCCGCCGCCAGCGAGTTCCCCCGACGAACCGCCCGCAAGCCCTAAAAGAGGCGGATTTTTCGGCAAATTTAAGAATGACAACCAGAAACTCAAACAGACACCAAAACCGGTAGAAACAGTCGCGCAACCGCCGCAAGTACGGGAAGAACTGGATTTTGACGCCGACAGTCTGCCCATCGCCTCCCGCATTGAATACCCAGAAGCTTTTGAAACTTCCCCCGTGACGATCGACACTTCGGCTGCTGCGACGCGGGAAGCTGTCGGTTCCGCCGTTCCCCCGCAGCAGAAAGCGAACCGTGGCGCGGTGGCTTTGATTCAATCCCCCCAAGCCGACTCAGGCGAGGGCGATCGCGATGGAACATTGACGGTTTCGCCGGAAACGTTGGCGCGCCGGGGCTATCCAGATGCGATCGCCAGCTATCTCAGCGAAATCCTAGGGCCAATGGGAGTTTCGGTGAAAGTAAGCATTCGCGAAAAAGAACTCAAAACCAGCCTAGAAACCCAGCCGGTGAATGGGCCGGAAAATATCAAGCCCAAGGAACGCCGACTGCTGGTGCTGTGCGAGTCAGCTTACAGCCCCGACCCCTCATTGCTGGCCGAACCCATCGCCGGCAGGCTGCGGAAACTGCAACTAGAGGATTTCCGGGAAGCTGCGATCGCCAGCCAAGTCAGCGGCGAAGCGAAACCGGACTGGCTGCTGCGGGTGGATTTGACTTCGCCGGACAAAATTCTCAAGGAATGGGCCAGGTGGGGAGACGTACAGTCGATCGCCAAACTGCTAAACCAACACTTGGCTCCATCGAGAGTCGAAGTGCGGGCTACCCTCAAAGAAGCAACCCTCCACCTGTTTTGCAGCAAAACTGCCAAAAAAGGACAAAAGCCTAAACGGCAAGAATACCCCGACAAACAGCAAACCACCGACGCGATCGCCCCTTTGTTAGCCTCCTTTGCGCCCCAAGGCATCCACGCAGCTACTATCTACGGCGTAGAACCAGCCAAGGACTCTCAGGCGGCGCCGGAGTCGCCGGTGTGGATAGACTGGGTGGACTTGCCGGCAGCCCACCACCCCGACTTGGCTGCAAACGCTAGAACGCTGGCAGTCGAGGGCGACCAATTGGCTCTGACTTTTTTATTGAACAGGTTGCTCAACCCCAATCTCAGACGCAAGCTGGAAACAGGAGGGATTCGGGCTGTCGTGCTGCAAAAAGCCAACGTGCTGCACGTGATGACAGAAGCTCTGACTTGCCCTTCTCAGTCGAAGGTAGGCCCGCCGGTGGCGAAATTCTTGCGGCAGTTACAAATTCCGGGAGTGGCAGGGGTGCGAGTCTACGGACGGCGCGCGGGTCAGAAGCAGCCCCTGTGGCGCTACGCAATCGACCTCAGAAGGGCGGTTGACGAGGAATCAGCAGCGGCACCCGCACCGGCTCCCTCCCAAGTGGCTGTCTTGGAAAAGGAACCGGTACCAGACTTTGCGCCGGCGGAGGATGGGAGTTTTTCGGGTTTGGGCGACAATTTGGTGTTCGATGCTCCGGCGCCCAACTCCTGGCGGCCGCGTTTCAAAATCCGACTCCCCGGATACAATCTGGGCGAGCAGTTAGTTCAAGCTGCGGTGCAGCCGCTTGTCGCTTCGGGTTTGTTTGTTCCTACCGATGGTTTGTCAACAAATGCTGCTGCGCCCGGGGGCGTGAGAGCCGATCGCGCGGCGGGCATGGCTTTGATTTGGGCGATCGCCGGCTGTCTGCTGACTTTCAATACCGATTGGCTGCTCGGTCAATTTCTGCAATCTGCGACGGTCAGTCAAGCTCCTAGCGCCTCCGAAGTTTGCAGCGGGCCAAATTGTCAAAATTCAGCTCCCAAGGCTGTGGACGACGTTACAGCCCGACTTCCGAAGGAAACCCCGAACCCCGTTCCCCCTGCTGATGAGGTGAATTTGCCTCAAATTCCGTTGCAGCCGTCGCCCGACGCCAACCAGCAAGAGGCTTTCAATGGCTCTGGGTTTACGAAACCGGGAAATACTAGCGTTCCTGTAGCTGATGTTTCTGCTCCTCCGGTGTTCCCGACTTTGAGGAGCCAGCAACTGGACGACCAAATAGCGCGCTATCAAGAGTACATTCACCTGCACAAAAAGCCGCCGGATATTTTAATTGTCGGTAGTTCGAGGGCGCTGCGGGGCATCGATCCGGCGGTTTTGGAAACAGCTTTGGCAGCTTCGGGCTATCCGGGGCTGAGGGCTTACAATTTTGGAGTTAATGGAGCTACTCTCCAGGTTGTAGATTCGATCGTCCGCCGGATTTTGCCACCGCAACAACTGCCGAAATTGCTGGTGTTGGCTGACGGGGCCAGGGCTCTCAACAGCGGGCGGCCGGATTTGACTTTTAGTGCGATCGCTTCTTCGGAAGGTTACAGGCAATTGAGCCGAGGTAGTTTTCTGATCCGCACCAATCAATTAGAATCCGAAACATCGAAGGAAAGCGCCAACAATCCGGTGGCGGCTGCGACTGAATTGGTGAACAATTTGGGACAAGCTCAAGCTAATGTTCAGCAATTGGTGAGTCAAAAGTTGGTGGAGGGTTCTGCAACTTACAAAAACCGCGATCGACTTAAAGGGTTTTTGCGATCGATCGCGAATCCCTCAGCCCCTGTTGCAACCGAGATCCCCCAAACCGCACCTCTGGGCCAACCAACAACTGAAAACGCCCAGCCAACCGCTGGGAGTAAACCCGTCAGCGAGTTTCAACCAAATGGCTTTTTGCCGATCGATATACGCTTCAATCCCGAAACTTACTTTCAGAAGCACCCGAAAGTATCTGGTTATTACGACTCCGACTATCAAAATTTTAAATTGGTAGGCGAACAAGCTCTAGCACTCAAAAATCTGATCGAATTTACCAAGGTTCGCAACATCAATCTCGTGTTTGTGAATATGCCTCTGACTGAAGATTATTTAGACCCGGTGCGAACAGGTTACGAACAAGAATTCCGGCAATATATGCAAGAATTAGCAGCTCAAAGCGGACTAATTTTCCTAGATAAGAGTTTATTGTGGCCCCAGGCGCGGGAATCTTTTTCCGACCCCAGCCACCTCAACCGTTACGGTGCTGTTGCAGTGTCTAAGCGGTTGGCTCAAGATCCCATGATTCCCTGGCCGGCGAAACAGTAGTTATAATTTTTGAGTGGTGAGTTATTTTAGAAGTTAAATGCTCCCAACGTTGCGAGTGCGGCGCGACTATCTCAAAACTATTCTTTCCTGCGGCTAAATAGTGAAAATGAAAAAATTGATATTTCCTGAAAATAGCAAAAATCAACAGATAAAAATTCCGAGAAAAAATCTGCCTTTGATATTTTTTATATTATCTTTAGCATTTTTCTGTTTCAGTTTGTATAAAGGTTTCTTCTTACCTGTAGCTTTATCATCTGGGCCGCCCAGCAACGAACAAAGTAGCGAACAGCCAACTCTGGCACCCTTTGAAGAGGTTGTCAAAGACGCGAAAAAGTTAGAGGGATTATTTACTCTTTACCGCAATCAAGCAACTGATAAAGTATATCTGGAAGTTAAACCGGAACAACTCAACAAAAAGTTCCTGTGCTTTGTGACATTGGCATCGGGTTTGGGGGAAGCGGGCATTTTGAGCGGAATGCCGATCGGCGATTTCTTGTTTCAACTGCGGCGCGTCCAAAATAACGTGCAGTTTGTGATACCAAATGTAAATTTTCGCACAAGTCCTGGCGACCCGCAAGCAGGTTCGGTAGCACGGGGATTTAGCGAGTCGATTCTCTATTCTTTGCCTCTCAAAAGCATTGATCCGCAAAGACAAACTCTGCTGATCGATTTAGGAGATTTGCTGATGAGCGACAAACGCGATTTACCAGGGGTAAAAGCGATTTTGCCGATGCTTTTGGGCGCTTCTTACTCGATCGATGCAGACAAGTCTTCTTTTAAAGATGTTAAAGCGTTTCCGCTGAATGTGGAGATTGCTTCTGTCTATGGTTTTTCTAGCGATAATGACAGTGAGCTTAACTATTTACCTTCGATTCCTGACAGTCGGGCTTTTAACCTCCGCATTCACTACAGTTTCTCGGAAGTGCCGCTAAATAACGGCTACCGCCCCAGACTTGCGGACGAGCGAGTGGGCTATTTTCTGACAGCATATAAGGACTTTTCTGACAAGAGCAGCCGGGAGCCTTTTGTGCGCTATATCAATCGCTGGCATTTGCAAAAGCAAATCCCGACAGCGCCGATGTCGCCTCCGGTGCAGCCGATCGTCTTTTGGATTGAAAATAATGTGCCTTCCGAATACCGAAACGCAATTCGCGAGGGCGTTTTGGAGTGGAACAAAGCTTTTGAAAAGGCCGGTTTTACTGACGCAATACAGGTCAAACAAATGCCGGACAATGCTAAATGGGACCCGGCTGACGTTCGCTACAATACTATCCGCTGGTCGAGTTCTTTTGAGCCTCAGTTTGCCGGCATCGGGCCGTCTCGCACTAACCCGCTGACGGGGGAAATTTTGGATGCTGATATTCTGTTGGATGCTAATGTTGTCCGGGAAATCAAACAGGGCTATCGGTCTTTGGTGGAACAAAATCGATCGCTATCTAAGAGTTTTCAAGGGCGAAACGGTTCTAATACCAATCCCTGTCAGTTCGGGATGTATTCTCGCTATTTGAATGTGCTAGAAAATGGGGATTTAGGAAAAAGCAGCGGGAAAAATGATCGAGGTGGAATTGCTGATGATTTGCCGACTTTGGTAGAAAGATACCAAGAGCAAAAGCGAGCTCCTTTATCGCGGTTGATGTCGAGTTCGGATATGTGTTTTGGGTTGGAATCGAGCCGCCAGTTTGCGATGGGGGCAATGTCGATCGATCTGTTGGAAAATGCAGCGCCTAGCAGTGGGACGATTGACAATTATGTGAATGAATATATCCGATTTTTGACGGCCCACGAAGTCGGTCACACTCTGGGTTTGAGGCACAATTTTCACGGGAGTACGATGCTGCAACCGGAGGATTTAAACAATACTCAGGTAACTCGCACGCAAGGTTTGGTAGCGTCGGTTATGGATTATGTGCCGATTAATTTGGCACCTCCGGGAACTGTGCAGGGCGACTATTTTCCAACGATTGTAGGGCCTTACGACGATTGGGCGATCGAGTATGGTTACAAGGTGATTGGCGGCCGGGACCCGAACAGCGACTTACCAGCGCTGCAACAAATTGCCAGCCGCGCTGCGGAATCCCAATTAGCTTACGCGCCGGATGAGGATTCTGTTGATATTCTCGATCCCGCTGCAAATACCTTCGATCTCAGCGCCAATATGCTGAGGTATTCGCAATGGCAATTGGATAATGCTAGGGCGATGTGGAAGCGTTTGGAAAAGCGAATTCCGGTTGGGGGAGATGGTTATAACGAACTCCGGGTGATGTTTGATTCGGTGTTCGGGTATTATGTTCAGCAGGTGATGAATGCGACTTTGTATGTGGGGGGACAGTCGTTTAATCGGATTCGCCCTGGAGATACTAATGCGAAGTTGCCGTTTGTGCCGATCGAACTTTCTCAGCAGCGAGAAGCTTTAGCAACATTAGAGAAGTACGTTTTTGCCCCGGATGCGTTTAGTTTTGCGCCGGAATTGCTCAACAAATTGGCGCCTTCGCGCTGGGAACACTGGGGAAGTCCGGCTTTGGTGTTTCCTCTAGATTACCCGATCGGCGATCGAATTACTTTTTTGCAGCGGTTTGTGTTGCGAGTTTTGCTATCTCCGATGCGCTTGGCGAGGCTGCGGGATGCCGAGTTAAAATCGGGGCCGGAAACTGCTTTGAGGTTGCCGGAAGTTTTGGATACTGTGCAAAAGGATATCTGGGAAGAGGTTTTGCAGCCGGAAAAGAAGATGCAAATTTCAACTTTTCGGCGTTCTTTGCAGCGGGAACATTTGGCGATTTTGATCGGAATGGTGCTGCGAAAAACGAATGTTCCAGAGGATGCGCGGAGTTTGGCGTGGTACGAGTTGCGGCAGTTGCGGGAGGGTTTGAGCAAGAGTATTCGGAATTTGGATCGGAATGCTGATGCTTATACGCGGGCTCATTTGGAGGAAACGCGCGATCGAATTTCTAAGGTTTTGAATTCGCAAATTCAGTCGAATTAATTTGGGGATTCAGAAACCGGGTTTTTGAGGAAGATATTTCGTTGCCGCCCGCAGATTTGGTCAAAAACCCGGTTTCGGAGAATCTTAGTCAAGTTAAAATAATTCTGAACTTGCGTCGTATACGATAGATAGACAGGGAAGCTAAAAAGAATAGCCCTTATGCCTGCCAAAGACCTTTATCACGATATTGTCTGCACTGCCCTCATCAAAGATGGCTGGACAATCACTCATGACCCACTGATTCTAAAAATTGGGGGCCGCTCGGTCTTTGTCGATTTGGGTGCCCAGAAACTAATTGCGGCTGAACGAGGGTCTGAAAAAATTGCGATCGAGATCAAAAGCTTTCTGGGCCCTTCGCCCATTAATGACCTCGAAAATGCTTGGGGGCAGTTCTTTATGTACGCCAGAACGCTGCAAAGACGAGAGCCAGAGCGTCGTCTATACCTAGCTGTTAATCGCAACACCTTTGAAACGTTGTTTAAAGAAGAAGCTGGGCAATTGCTGCTAGAAGAACCAGGTTTTCGCCTGATAGTTTTTGACCCAAACACGGAGGAGATTATCCAATGGCAACCGCAAATCAACCCGTAGACGAATGGCGTGAGACGTTGGAGAAAATTCTCCAATACTATGCGGATATTCCTTATACTTATGGGGATGTGATTACCTATGTGGTGGTCAGCCGCGATCGCAACCATTTTATGCTGATACATGAAGGTTGGGAAAATCATCTGCGAGTTCATGGTACTGTGGTTCACGCCGAAATTCGCAATGACAAAATCTGGATTCATTATGATGGCATTGAAGACGGCATCACTGATGAACTCGTCGCCTCTGGGATACCCAAAGACCACATTGTTCTTGCTTTCCATCCACCCGAAGTCCGAGAGTATACTGGATATGCGATCGCGTAACCTCTGCGGAACTTATGTGGTATATGATAGATAAACATAACAGCCCCTATGCCTGCCAAAGACTTTTATCACGATACTGTCTGCACCGCCCTCATCAAAGACGGTTGGACAATTACTAACGATCCTTTCAAGCTCAGAGTTGGCGGACGTTCAGTCTACGTTGATTTGGGCGCAAAAAAGCTCTTCGCAGCCGAGAAGCAAGGGCGCAAAATTGCCGTAGAAATCAAAAGCTTTCTCGATCCATCACTTGTAAGCGAGTTAGAAAAGGCACTCGGTCAATACGATTTGTATTATCTGATTATGGAGGATGAAGATCCAGAACGAGTCCTTTACCTAGCGATAGCCCAAACCGTATTTGCCGGTTTTTTCTCAGAAGAGATATGTCAAATGGTACTTCGTAAAAAGAGCATTAACCTAATTATTTTTGATTCAGAAACAGAGGAGATTGTTCAATGGATAGACTAAATTTTTATCAAGATACAATTGAGAAAATTCTTAAAGATCATGCTGCTATCTCTTATAGTCATGGCGACATTCAGCAATATGTCATCATTGATGCCGATCGCACTCATTTTTTACTCTTCAATGAAGGTTGGGATCGTAAAAAGCGCGTTCACGGTTGCGTCACCCATGTCCAAATTATCGGAGACAAAATTTGGATTCACTATGATGGCATTGAAGACGGTATCACCGTTGAACTCGTCGCGGC
This sequence comes from Microcoleus sp. D3_18a_C4, assembly GCF_036702415.1. Lineage (NCBI taxonomy): Bacteria > Bacillati > Cyanobacteriota > Cyanophyceae > Oscillatoriales > Microcoleaceae > Microcoleus > Microcoleus sp. D3_18a_C4. Next base: position 9,937 of record NZ_JAUBTI010000113.1, read on the forward strand.
TGGTGTGCCCAAAGACCACATTGTTCTGGCTTTCCATCCACCGGAAGTCCGAAAGTATACTGGATATGCGATCGCATAGCTTCTCGTCTTGACCGAGATTTTAGATAACATCAGCTTGGTAGCGTATCTCGTACCTTAATAATTTTTTGGCAATACTGAGTACCTTACAGATAAGTTAGAAACACTAAACTTCTGTCATGGCAAGAATTTGAGCGATGGTTAATACCAACTGAGGAAAAGTTGGAGAAACAATAATGGCTTCTCCTTGATATCGCAGTGCCTGATATTCACCATCGATTAAGCGGTTGATGGTCACCGTAGACTGTTTTGGAGAACCAATATACTGAACGCCTCCCAACCCTGCATAATCAACGATCCAATACTCGATGATTCCTAAAGTTTCATATTCATTCAATTTGATGCGGTAATCATCCCGCCAATTGGTACTGACAACTTCGATCGCCAACGGAGGTGGAATATAGGCAGCAGCAGAGGCAGAACTTTGACGCATTCTGACCCATTCTTCCTTGGCAAACACCACAATGTCGGCTTTACGACTCGATTCACTTTCGCCGGGGGCAGCGTTCAATCTGACTTGTTTACTTTGTCGAGGAACGTAGGGAAGGTTCAAGGATTGGCAATGATCTACCAAGAGACGACATAAACCATCGGCGACATCCTCATGTTTGGCTGTGGGTTCACCCAAGGGCATGGCAACTCCATTGACTAGCTCAAATGACCTGCCGGAGTCGTCATCCCTGTTGAGAAATTCCTCGAAGGAAAGGGTTTTTTGGGCGATCGCAACCATTGATATTAACCTTTTGCGTAGGTTGGCTCTCTGTTGTCTGTTTCTAGCTTAACGTGAGGTAGAGAGATAGATCGCTTCTCTTGTAGGGTGCGTTAACGAAGTATATCCTAAACTTTGACACCTCTTCTCGGTTTTACTGCCCGCGTCCTGGTTTGCAATCTACGAAACCTAATGCTTCTGTGTCGAGAAAATTGGCGATCGCCATTTCGATCGCAGCTTCGATCGGATCTTCAATTTCCGCAGCACGCGCGATCGGAGCCCCTTGAATTCGTTCTGGCAAACGTCTCAAAATGACTTCGGCATCAGCAGGAGAAAGTTGTTGTTGAAGTTTGGCTTGCATGGCATTCACCTGTCAGTGTCTAAGCTTCCTTTTGCAGCCATTGATTTTAATGATAACAAGACTGGTGTGGGCGATCGCTCCTGGTTTTTAGTCGAAATTTGCGCTACAATAATAAATTAATCTGGCATATGACTTGGGCGAGGGTAGCTAGATGGTTAGCTGGATTCTAGAAGATGGTGTATTTGGCTGCTCTATGGCTCCACTTGCAACGGAGATTCGCAAGCAAGGACACAATGTTAAGATTGTTGACTATACCAGAGGCATAACAGACTATCAACGCTTCTTTCCCCAAACAGAGTGTGTCATCTTCTATGGGTCACTCTATATAGCTGAACAGATTCTCAGTTGGGATTTGTCTTGGACACCAGGAATTATCGGGACTATTGAACATTATCATTGCACAGCCTATTATCCTCATCTTAAACCTTGGCTGTTGAATGCAGGGGGTTATATTTTGCCACTATCAGAGTTGTCTTCCTCTGTGGTTGAAAAGCCTAAATTACTTTTCAATCTTGAGCAGAGTAAACGTTTGTTTATCCGTCCCAACAGTCCACTTAAACCTTTTGCAGGTAGTCTGTATTCTCCTAGAGAAGTGACGGACTTAGACAGTTTTATGAAACGCCATTACCTCGAAGACCCGAACATTTTGGTGGTGGTTGCACCGGAACAGTCCATTGAAGCAGAATGGCGAGTGATTATTGCCCAAGGGCAAATCTTGTGTGCTTCTCAATATCGGCAGATTGAGAAACCTTACTATCAATCCGGAATGCCTGAGATTGTGCGACAAGTAGCAGAAGCGGTGGCGCAACAACAATGGCAGCCTGACCCAATTTGGGTTCTAGATCTTTGTTGTTCTGGTAATTTGGCTTACGTTCTAGAGATTAATTTTCTATCGTGTTCAGCCTTGTATCAGTGTGATTTGAGCTTAGTTGTGAGAGAAGCATCAGAGGCGGCCTGGAAGCGGTGGGTCCAGAAGCAGCAAGGGATATAATATTTGGCACCTTGCGATCGAACGTCAAAATTACCCGTTGCTCAATCGATCGAAACTCACACCGCGATATAATTCCTCGATCGCCACTTCAAGCTTAATACTCTGTAATATCGTCACCCAAAGCCTGCCTCAATCCACACAACTACTTGCTTCCGGCAATAACTACGGTAGGGGCGTTGACGAATTTGATCGCGATCCACCACTGTAAACCGTTCCTCAAATTGCAATCCTTCGGTCTGTAATAAATTTAACAATATTGATGCTGGTTCTTCCGGTGTGTGAGGACGAAACCGCAAATAAATGACACCTCTTGGCGATCGCAGCCGCAAGCGATAAATAAGTTCGCCGTAATCGCGATCGAACGTCAAAATCACCCGTTCCTCATCCGCTGCACGAGCCAGAACCTCGGAATCCTCAATACCTGGAGAATCCTCGGTAACAGAAGCGACTTCAAGCTGCGCTTGCCGTAGAATTTGTACACTGAGGAGTGGAAAATTTTCATTGGCCAGAAACCGCATTAACTTGCCTCAGCAAACAGTAAAGGCGTGTAAAATACGTCTTCTTTGAGGCACTCCGCCGCGAAAGCAAACACAGCTTGTAAAGATTCAGCATTAAGTGTTGGGTAGTTTTCTAGAATTTGTTGCTGCGTCCAACCTTCTGAAAATAACCCTAGAACGAACTCCACTGATATTCGTGTCCCCTTCATTACAGGCTTGCCAAGCAGAATTTTAGGATTTGAGTGAATGTGTGCTTTCCAGTTCATCACCAGTGCGCCTCTATAGGGTTTTCATCTATTATCAGCATAGTTAAGATTATAAAATTTATGACCGCAGTAATATCTATTGACATTGGTACGCTCATTACACGCCCTCCCCGACTGCATGATGGATGTCCCCAGTCGGTAAAGGCGTTACCGTTCGCCGGATCGTAACCTGATACAAGCGAGGATTGAATGCTGAAGAGATTTGCGATCGCATTTCTCATCTCACCCTCGCCGAAGTCTACGCCGCACTAACCTACTATCATGCCAACACCCAAGAAATTGAAACTGATTTGCTCCATCAAGCAGCAGAAGCCAAGCGTCTTGAAGCTTGGCACAGCAACTTTGGTAAATATGAAATGCTAAGATAACAAATAATACACCGCCAACAGAAAAATCTTCTAGATAAGCAATATCCTCAAACTGGGAACTAAAAACTGATTTTTACCGGATAAATTTAGGGGGCGTAGGAAGAATATCGGCAATGAAGTAAAGTTTGGTAACAAGACTCAACACTTGTGCTTCTTGAGTAAACTGTAAAGTTCGAGCTCTTCAAACTGCCCTCGGTGAAAAACACGCTGTTTTTGGCTACCTTCCTGCGTCATTCCCAGCTTTTGTAGCACCTTAGCCGAGGCTATATTCCGCCTGAGACAAGTTGCATAAATGCGATCGATCTTTAATGTTTCAAATATTCAAGACTGATTTAGTGTAATTGATTCGTTTTTTTCTCAAAAATTATGTCTGCTAACACTGCAAAAAATCATTACTTCCGATTGGCATTGTTCTGGGCGTTTCTGGGTAGTTTGGGAAGCTTGGCGGTGTTCCCTTATGCCCTGTCTCTCAATCCGGCAGTAAGTCAATTGCCTGCACCGCTACCTGTTGTGGCGATCGCCTCCGCCCTGCAAACCGGAATTTTTCTAATTCTCTTTTGTTGGATTGGACTGCGCCTCGGTAACTCGATCGGACTTGATACGCCCATAGCTCGTGCTTTAGTATATCGACAGCCTTTCGCGCCCATATCTAAATCTGCCCTTAACACGGCGCTAATTGTAGGCTGCATCGGTGGAATCGTCCTGATTGGGTTGAGTTTAGCTTTCCAACCTTGGATGCCGCCAATGGCCACTCCAACAACCCTAGAAATTGACCTCTGGAAACGCATCTTAGCTTCCTTCTACGGAGGCATCACCGAAGAACTCTTGCTGCGACTGTTCGGTATGACATTGATTGCGTGGCTACTTTGGAAGATTTTTGAGCGAGACAAACCGCAACCCTCTACATTAATTTTTTGGCTGGCAATTGTGGCGGCTGCAATATTGTTTGGTGTGGGTCATTTGCCTGCGGCTGCCAATGTCTGGGCATTAACCCCGATCGTCGTTATCCGCACCATTACACTCAATGCCCTCTTAGGAATTCCCTTTGGTTTTCTTTACTGGCGTTGGGGATTAGAATACGCTATGTTATCTCATTTTTTGGCCGACTTGGTACTGCACGGAATTGGAGGAAGTTAGCAGGAGATGCAAACAATGCAATGGTACAACGAACCTTTACAATGGCATGAGGATAACGATGTTATCCACATTACCGCCGACGCAAAGACTGACTTTTGGCGGCACACTCATTACGGATTCATTCGCGATAACGGCAACTTTTACTACAGTCAAGTGTCAGGCGACTTTACAGCCGAAGTCAAAATTACTGGTTGCTATCGATCGCTCTACGATCAAGCAGGATTGATGATTCGAGAGAGCGAAAATATCTGGCTCAAGTGCGGTATTGAGTTTGTTGAGGGAGTGCAAAACGTGAGTGCGGTTGTGACACGAGACTATTCCGATTGGTCTGTTATTCCGCTTGAAGTGCCGCCTGTTTCCCTGTGGCTGCGGGTAAAGCGCCGAGCTGAAACGGTGGAAGTGCAATACTCGTTGAATGGGTCAGACTATTCAATGATGCGACTGGCATATCTAACTGAGTCACCAATCGTTCAACTTGGGTTAATGTGTGCGGCTCCCCAAGGTGAAGGCTTTGCAGTCAAATTTGAAGGGTTTAAGCATAGTGAGCTGATCTAATGTGGATGGTAAAAAAAACGATTGCTGCGCCAATCCATATATAAAATTAAAATTAGGGGTGAGTGCTTTTCACTTACCCCTGCCATTTTTTGTCCGCTTTTTAACAAACCCATTGCAGCAAGAAATCGCCACAAAAAAAGTTCAATTGCTACTAGATAGCCTTGCCGGTACTCAGCGACAAAATCGTCAATACTCCCAGCAAATGACCTGCGCTCATGCAAGCCAAAAATGCCGGTACGCTAACATTGTTGAACAAAGACGGGAATGGCAAAGGCATTTTCGGCCCGACGTGGGGATACCAAATTCGGCGGCTGAGAACTAGCAATGCTAAGATATTGCAAACAAACATCACCAGAGGCTTTTGCCAATCTCCTGATGCTGTGTCAGTCACAGTCGATGCTACTACTGCCAGTAAATTTGAGTTAATCATCGTTGATGCTCCTATTTTTCATAAATTATCAGAAATGCTCGATGAGATTTCTTGCCAAAAATACAGCAGGGGCGATCGCCTTTACGCAATAAATATCTGTTGCTATTAATATTCACCGCGCCAGCGACAGCGCCCCCACCCGTAATTATCGAATCACAGCAAGAAGTCTGTTAATGCCATTCAAAAGTAACGAAAGATACAAAGGGACAAAACCATACTCGCTGCCATTTGTAACTTTTAGCCTGTCGGGCAGTGGCGGCATTTGCTCACGCTGCCAGACAGGATAGACTGCTCGTCATTACTGAGCAATGTAGGTAGGCAGAAAGTGGAGAATGTCGCGCAGAACGCTATATCCAGCAGCATCCCAGAGCAAATAAGCTAAGAAACCGATCATGGCTAAGCGACCGTTCCAAAGTTCTGCTTGCGGGTTGAAGCCAAACAAAAAGGCATTCCGATCTTTGCCGTTGTAAGCATTAGTCGTAGGAGGCAGGTTAGTAGGACGAGTTTCCATGTTTTTACATTCCTTAACAATGTTCGCTTCTCATGGTAGCGACCTAATTTCTGCTTTGCTATCTGTCTCTAGGCCCAAGATACAGACAAGTCTAAAGGAGGATTTAGAAACAAAAAATAAAGTGTTAACTTTTGTTGCGCGATATTTTTCAGCGATCGCCTGTATCTGTAGATACTAAATACAACGGCAAGTTGAGATGGCTGCTGTGAAAAGCCCGATCGCCCCGTAGCGGCAAACAACGGCGCTGGTGACTCGACTATACTGAATCCGTGCTCTGCTAGAGGCAAGAAAATTTAGTAAATTTCAGCTTAAAACCCGAACACATCGCGCGGGAGTTAATTAAAATAGGAGATAAACAGATCGATCGGGAGAAACAGTTATCGAAACCATCTACGGCAATCTTCAAGGTTTAAAGTCCAGCCAGCTCAAGCAACTCGAAAAGCTGTACCACCAGCGACTACCGGGCGATCGCATCACCACTGCAGAATTCGCCCAGCGCGTCGCAGCCATCAGCACGGAAATAGACAAACCAATCTGCACCTACATCAACCGCCGCGGACAAGTAATTCGCGTCGGCGTGGGTACACCCCGCCAAACGCAGATTGCGCCCCTAGAACTGCCCCGCTACGGGGGAGGTCGCCTCAGCGGCATTCGCTGCATCGCCACCCACCTAAAGCCAGAAACCCCAAGCGAAGCAGCCCTCACAGCAATGGCAATTCAGCGCCTGGATGCCCTGGTTTGGCTGACACTGACGGGGGGAGGATTTCAGCGCCGCGGCGGCGGTGCGACTGGTTACATCCAAGAAGCTTATCTCGCTCACCTGATACCCCAGGGAGATCGGCCAAATTTTGAGTTCTCTGTTTTGAGCGCTCAGTTAGAACCAGATTCAACTGATGAAATAGAAGAGCCTTCAATTCAAAAGTCACTAATCAAAAGTCCACACTTTCCCTGGAAAATATCAGAACCGTTGAATTTGGACGAACTCGCCGACCAAGACTTTCTGGATTTGGTGGAAGGACTCGAAGCAGAGTTTGAAGCAGAGTTTGTCGCGGGGGAGGTCGATGCCGACCAAGACAAAGTGCTGTTGGTAGGTGTAATGACTCAGCACATGACTCAGTTGGAGTTTGAGGACGGGCTGGCAGAAATCACGCGGCTGGTTGAAAGCGCCGGGGGTCAGGTACTGCAAACAGTGCGCCAAAAACGCTCGCGCCCCAATCCGCAGACAGTTGTCGGCGAAGGCAAAGTTCAGGAAATTTCCCTCGCCGCTCAGACGGTTAGCGCTAACCTCGTGGTATTCGATCGCGACCTGACCTCCGCACAAATACGGAACTTGGAAACTCAGATAGGTATCCGCGTAGTCGATCGCACGGAAGTAATTCTTGACATCTTCGCCCAAAGAGCTCGATCGAGCGAGGGTAAATTGCAAGTCGAACTAGCTCAGCTAGAGTATGCCCTGCCCCGGCTCAGAGGTCGCGGTCAGGCAATGTCGAGACAGGGTGGCGGCATCGGTACCAGAGGCCCTGGGGAAACCAAACTAGAAACCGAACGGCGGACGATCGCCAAACGCATTTCTCGATTGCAGCAAGAAGTAAATCAACTGCTGGCGCACCGCTTCCGGCTGCGGCAGAATCGGCATCATCACGAGGTACCGTCAGTGGCGATCGTTGGCTACACCAACGCCGGTAAATCTACTCTGCTCAACCTGCTCACAAATTCCGAAGTCTATGCCGCCGACCAGTTATTTGCCACCCTCGACCCCACAACTCGACGGTTGACCATTCCCGGCGTCACCGGGGAACCCCTGTCGATCGTCCTCACAGATACAGTGGGCTTTATTCGCGAACTGCCTCCCGCCTTGATCGACGCTTTCCGGGCTACCCTCGAAGAAGTCACTGACGCCGATGCTTTGCTGCACCTCGTCGATCTCTCCCATCCCGCGTGGCAGAGCCAAATTCGATCGGTGATGAATATTTTGACAGATATGCCCGTAACTCCCGGGCCAGCCCTTGTAGTTTTTAACAAAATCGATGCCGTGGATGGAGAGACTCTCGCCCTGGCGCGAGAAGAATTTCCTCAAGCAGTATTTATTTCGGCGGCCAAAGGTTTGGGGATGGAAACTCTCCGCGACCGATTAGCTCAGCTCATTCAATACGCCCTCTACCCTCGGTAAACACTTAAATATTCCTTTTGAATAGTTGACATGGGGGAATATACGTACATATACTGAGGACAGATCTAGTCGGACTATGAGATGATAAAAGAGTAGTCAGATTGTGCATGGCAAAGTACAATACAGCAGCTCTATTTTGCGATCGGTTAAATAAATAATTTCCGGAGGCCGCGGTCAAGGTCAAAACACTCTTTGTTAATGGCTGTAAGGGCTGTTGGTTCAGAGGTTGCAAAAAGATGTTGCTTCACTCTGGCCCAACCACGGTACGCGACGTAAAGGTGAAAGAGAATAATATTATTATGAAAGTGTTTGGGCACTCACCTCAAGCGCTATACTATCTTTTACAGACGTCGGTCAGAGAATACATCCATTTATTGTAAGAACTCCAAAATCCTTGCCCGTCGTACAGCGCTAATCTCTAGGACTATTTCTATTTTTCGATTTTACCACTGTTTAACTAAATAGTTATGTGTACGCCACTGGCAAAACTAGCAATTGGACTCTCTGCCACAATGGCAACAGCGTTTTACTATCTAGCTGCCGCCCCTCCGGCTTCAGCAAAAGTAGATGTGTGTGGGCCTTTTAATTATTCTAGTGCCTGTGTCCCCGGCCAGGCATCACCACCCCCCAGGCAGGCATCAACACCAACGCAACCAGACCCGGAAGTGACGACCGAGCCGAGTTTGTCCCAAATATACACAAGCGGAGGAGGGACAGCCCCACCACCAACTGCTATTCCTGAACCCGGTACTGCGATCGCAGTCCTACTGATAGGTGCAGGAATGATCGGTTCGTGCAGAAAGCGAAACAAGCAGGTTGGTCCGCAGCGCTAGGCAGGCTGATGACCAACCTGTTTGCCTTCAAAATGTCTCCGTTTTTTTAAGCGTGAGTATTTGTTTACTTAAATTTATATAAAAAATAACTTGACACCTAGCTTGTGCGCTGCAAATAGAGCCGGATGTTGAAGGAAGAAAGCTATAGCGACTTCAGTAAGGGTAAAAACCAGGAAGAAGGCAAATGCACTTCCCGGCAAGGGTTTTAGCAATGAATAACCTCCGGTGCAACAGATAAGGTTGCTATATGTTGCTATATATAATAAAAATTAAAATATAAAAATTAAAATAAGATTGGTTAAGATAAATGCTTCGCACAGTTTTTGATATCCAACCGTAGAATAAGGGTTTCAACGCTCCTAGGCAAGTTGGCTACCAACGAAAAATCGAGGGTTTCAGCCGAGGAACTAAAAACAGTCCGCACTATGGTTAAGATTACAATTAAAAAATATTGTTATTGCTTGAGCGTCCCATGACCCCTAAAGTAGAAATTTACACTTGGAGAACCTGCCCGTTTTGCATTCGTGCCAAAGCACTGCTGAAACGAAAAGGGGTTGATTTTACAGAGTACGCGATCGACGGAGATGAAGCAGCACGGGCTCAAATGAGCGATCGAGCCAACGGAGGCCGCACCCTGCCACAAATATTCATTAACGACCAACACATAGGCGGCTGCGACGAAATGCACAAACTCGATGCTCTAGGCCAGCTAGACCCCCTGCTAGCAACAAAATGAGGCAATCCCTGTCGAATTTTCCGTTAGCCCCAATTTTCCTGCGACCAATTCTTAATTTTAATTGACAATGAAATTTGCATTCATCATCGATCCCCTCGCGCGACTAATTCCAGGACACGATACCAGCGTAGCGCTGATGGAGGCAGCTCAAGAGTTGGGTCACGAAGTGTGGGCGACTCAAGCCAACGAACTAAGCGTCATCGGCGGCAAAACCTGGGCAATGCTCAGTCGGGTAGCCCTCACCCCAGTAAAAGTGGTAGATGGACGCTGGGAGGCGGCTGAGGCTTGGTACCAGGTAGAACATCCTACTTTGCAGCCTCTCGAAGCAATGGACGCAGTATTTATGCGGACAGACCCCCCAGTCAACATTCCTTACCTATACGCTACTTACCTTCTAGATGGCATCGATCCGGCTAAAACTTTGGTAGTTAACAGTCCCAAAGGATTGCGGGCGGCGAATGAAAAGATGTATGCTTTGCAATTTGAGGGAGCGATCCCCGAAACAATTGTTTCTCAAAACAAGCAGGTAATTCGGCAATTTGTTGAGAAAAAAGGGGCGGCAGTTCTTAAACCCTTGGGCGGCAAAGCTGGCGAGGGGATTTTGTTTTTGGAAGCGGACGATCGCAATCTCAACTCCCTGGTCGAAATTAGCACTCAACAAGGGCAAATTCCAGTGATGGTTCAGACTTATCTGCCGGAAGCAAAAGAGGGAGATAAACGGATTATATTGTTGGACGGTAAACCCATCGGTGCTATCAACCGTATTCCCACCGGCAATGAATTTCGAGGCAACATGGCCGTCGGCGGCCGAGTCGCAAAAACCGAAATTACCGATCGCGAACTGCAAATTTGCGCTCAGTTAGAACCCGTGCTGCAACGGGACGGACTGTACTTTGTCGGCATTGATATCATTGGCGGTTATCTCACAGAAGTTAATGTCACCAGCCCTACAGGGATCAGAGAAATTGACTTGTTTGACGGCGTTAGTTTGGGCAAACAAGTAATTGAATGGGTAGTTAGTCAGTAGTCAGTAGTCATGGGAGCATCTCAGTTTTGTAAAAAGCATTTTTTTTATTGTAGTGCGAGCGTCCCCGCTCGCGTATTGTACAAT
>NZ_JAUBTI010000114.1:0-8502 GCF_036702415.1 Microcoleus sp. D3_18a_C4
ACACAATCAATTCTCTTGTGGAACAGGCATCCTGCCTGTTATTGAAAATTAGCAACAGGCAAGATGCCTGTTCCACACACAATCAATTCTCTTGTGGAACAGGCATCCTGCCTGTTATTGAAAATTAGCAACAGGCAAGATGCCTGTTCCACAAACCATCAATTTTCTTGTGGAACAGGCATCCTGCCTGTTATTGAAAATTAGCAACAGGCATCCTGCCTGTTATTGAAAATAGTGAAACCTGTTACTTGATATCAAGAATTAGACATGGTGCGGCTGCCATAGGCATCCATGCTGTAGGCGGGAACGCGAACGCTGTAATCCATCTCTGTTGCTGTGATTGCTACAGCCAATTTTTCAAAAGACTCATCGTTCCAATTCCGCTCGTGGATAGGCTTTGACTGTTCGCCCAGGAAATATGCTTGAGTGCCAATTACTGAGGCTGCTACCCAACCGACGATTAAAAGAGCGATTACAATAGTCATTTTTACTTTTTCCTTAACTTTTGTTGCTTTATGTAAACTAATGTAACGAAAATTAGCAATCAACGTCAAGGTACTGTAATGTCGTGACAACCGTCCGGCAGGTAGTAAATACCGCACCTAATCCTGAGTCTGTAGGGTGTGCTTAGTGTCAACAAGGGCTCGATCACCCTGGCGCCCCCCTTAATAAGGGCAGGGCGGTTTCATTCTCGGTAGGGGCAATCCCCCTGTGGTTGCCCCCATGTCCCAAACGCCTGTGAAATCGTCTGTGGGTGGGGGCGGGCACTCTTGGCACCGCCCCTACAAAAGCCTGATTTTGGTGAGAATGAAACCGCCCTGCCTTAATAAGAGGGGGGGACAAGAGTGTTCTCAAAGTCAACCCCTACTCCCCTTATCAAGGGGGATTTAGGGGGATCTAGACTGGGCTACCCGCGAGAGATACAGAGGGGTTTCAGGCTTAAGTTGACACGCTTTGGTAGGGTGGGCACCGCGCATCGGTAGCTAGCACAGTACCCGGATTGTGAACTGTATCCGAAATAGCAAAACAGATTGTTGAGAGTTTATAGTTAAGAAATTATAAGTTTTGCGTTAATAAATTACGATTAAAAGTCTGCCGCTCGCATGAGGAATAGCGGCCAAATTATGAGTTATGATTTATCAGTTTGGATTGGAACTAACAAATCCCAATTACCAAATTTTAAGTACAAATTACTAATTACCAATCATCGCTACAAATCATGCCAAACTCAATGTTAAATAACGACCCGTTGTGGTTCAAAGACGCGATTATTTACGAAGTACCAGTTCGCGCTTTTGCCGACAGCAATGCAGACGGGATCGGCGACTTTAGAGGACTGACAGAAAAACTGGATTACCTGCAAAACTTGGGAGTAACAGCAATTTGGGTACTGCCATTTTTTCCCTCGCCGCTCCGAGACGACGGCTACGATACATCTCACTATACTACGGTCAATCCGATTTACGGCACATTAGAGGACTTTAAAGACCTTTTAGAAGCAGCGCACCAGCGGGGAATTCGAGTCATTATTGAGTTGATTGTCAACCACACTTCCGACCAGCACGCTTGGTTTCAGCGAGCGCGTCGCGCCCCGAAAGGCAGTAACGAAAGAGATTTTTATGTGTGGAGCGACACTCCGGAAAAATATCAAGATGCTCGGATTATTTTCCAAGATTTTGAAACATCTAATTGGGCTTGGGATGCGGTAGCAAAAGCTTATTACTGGCACCGTTTTTATTCTCACCAACCCGATTTGAATTACGACAATCCGGCCGTCCGCCAAGCCATCTTAGATGTGGTAGATTTCTGGTTGGCACTGGGAGTAGACGGACTGCGGATGGATGCGGTGCCTTACCTGTACGAGCGCGAAGGTACTAACTGCGAAAACCTGCCAGAAACTCACGTATTCCTGAAGCAATTGCGGAAGCACGTAGATGAGAAATTCCCGAACCGGATGCTGCTGGCTGAGGCGAATCAGTGGCCGGAGGATGCGGTTGAATATTACGCTGCTGGGGATGAATGTCACATGAACTTTCATTTTCCGCTGATGCCGCGTTTATTTATGGCTTTGCATATGGAAGATAGCTTCCCAATTAGCGACATTCTCCAGCAAACTCCACATATTCCAAATAATTGTCAGTGGGCATTATTTTTGCGGAATCACGATGAATTGACGCTGGAAATGGTGAGTGATGAAGACCGAGATTATATGTATCGGGTTTACGCTCAAGACACTCAGGCGAGAATTAATTTGGGCATCCGCCGCCGCTTGGCTCCTTTGATGGGAAATAACCGCCGCCGTATCGAGTTGATGAATGCTTTGCTGCTGTCTCTTCCGGGTACGCCGGTGCTTTACTACGGCGATGAAATTGGCATGGGAGACAATATCTATTTGGGCGATCGCAATGGGGTGAGAACTCCGATGCAGTGGAGTGGCGATCGCAATGCCGGTTTTAGTCGCGCCAACCCGCAGCGGCTGTACGCACCGCCAATTGTTGACCCTGAATATCACTACGAATCTGTTAACGTAGACGCGCAGCGGGCGAATCCGAGTTCTCTGTGGTGGTGGATGAAACGCCTGATTGCAATTAGGCAGCGCTTCCAAGCATTCGGCCGCGGAACTTGCGAGTTTCTGTACCCGGAAAACCGCAAAGTTTTAGCTTTTGTACGCACTTATCAAGACGAACACATCCTCGTAGTGGCTAATTTGTCACGCTTCGTCCAGACGGCAGAATTAGACCTTTCGCCCTTTAAAGGTGCTGTTCCGGTGGAGATTTTCGGCCGCACGGAGTTTCCTGCTGTTGGCGAGGCTCCTTACTTTTTGAGCTTGAGTCCTCACACGTTTTACTGGTTTACTCTTACTGTTAAACACGAAGATTTTTCGCTGCACGGTGTTCCCACAGACTTGCCTACTTTGGCGGTGATAGGTAATTGGAAAACGGCTTTTGCTACAAGTCAGTTAAGCGATATGCTGCTTAATATTTTGCCGGGATACTTGCGGCGCAATCGCTGGTTTAGCGGTTCAGATCGGACAATTCAATCTTTAGAAATAAGTGAGATTGTACCGATTGAATGTAAAGATAGTGCGGGGGAGCAATCTCAAGTTTACATTCTGTTATTGCTGTTGAATTATACTGAAGGTATGCCGGAAACTTACGTTTTGCCTTTAGGTTGGGAAGAGATGAAAAGCGATGTGGACGATCGGGCGATCGCGCGCCTGCACTTCCCAGAAACCAAAAAGGAAATCGGGGTACTATTTGATGCTGCTGGGGAGAAAGGTTTTCTGAGCGCGCTGCTGGGGGCGATCGCCAATTCTCGCAGTTACAGAGGATCTGCAGGTCAACTGCTAGGAATTGCCGACAGTTCATTCAACTCCGAACAAGATTTATCGCAGCTCGATCCTCACCTGTTCAAAAAAGAACAAAGCAATACATCCGCAGGTTACGGCGACCGCTTCGTCCTGAAAATATTGCGAAAAATCGAGGAAGGAATTAACCCCGAATTAGAAATCGGACGCTTTTTAACAGAGCGCAACTCGATCCAACACTACGCTCCAATTGCCGGAGCATTGGAATATCACACACCAGCAAAACAAGTCCTTACAGTCGGAATCCTACAAAAATTAATCCCCGACAGCGTAGATGCTTGGTCTTATACATTAGACACACTGCGCGACTATTTCGAGCAAGTAATGACAGTAGAAGCAAAGCATTCCGGCGAGAATTTATCTACTGCCCCCGAAAATTATTTGCCGAACGCTTTGACCGGACAAACCCAGCGGCCGCAAAACTCGCTAGTAGCCGATTTATCCCTAGAAATTCCGGCATTAGCTCGCGAACTCATCGGCTCTTACTTAGCATCAGCCGAACTTTTAGGTAAGCGGACAGCCGAACTTCACCTCACTTTAGCTTCTGACATAGAAAATCCCGCTTTTGCCCCAGAAAGCTTTACCTCGTTTTACCAGCGTTCCATCTATCAATACATGAGAAATCTGGCAGGAAGAACTTTGCTGGAGCTGAAAAAACGGCTGTCCAAACTGCCGCCAGAAGTACAAAAATCGGCGCAAAAGCTCCTCAACCGCGAAGATTTGCTCATGGAACGTTTCAAGTCTATTTTGAACTTGAGAATCACGGCCGATAGAATTCGCTGTCACGGGGACTTTCATTTTGGGCAAGTTCTTTATACAGGCAAAGACTTCGTAATTATTGATTTCGGAGGAGAACGCGATCGACCCTTAAGCGAGCGGCGGATGAAGAGGTCGCCCCTGCGAGATGTTGCGGGAATGCTGCAATCTTTGAGTTACGCTGTTACTTTGGCACTCCGCAATGAAGTAGAAAGTGGCATGATTCGCCCTGAAAATCTCCCGGAGATGCAGCAGTGGGCGAACGTTTGGCACCGCTGGGTCAGCCTAACTTTTGTCAAGAGTTATTTGGCGACTGCAGCCGATGCAAGTTTCTTGCCCAAATCTATACCGGAACTACAAGTTTTGCTGGATGCTTACATTTTGGAAAAAGCGGTTGCCGAGCTAGCCTACGAACTCAATTACCGCTTAGATTTCGCGGAAATTCCGCTTCAGCGGATTCTACAATTGCTGAATTAATAAGGGCGGGTTTATCTATACTCGTTAGGGTGCGTGACTTTTTAGTTCCTCAATTAACAGCGAGATGCTGGAAAGTCACGCACCTTACATGACACCAAATCTGGTTTGATAAGGATTTGAGATCATGTCCGATCGAGTGACCGCGATGAAAAGGGCGGGTTTTTGAGATTGTCAATTATGGGCAGATATTTTTTGTTAACCCGCCCCTACCGTATTAGGGGTAATCGACGGGACATAATATGACTGGCGAATATAATTCGCTCTTCTACAAAGAAATTTCGCGCCCAGCGAGGCTAGAATAAAAGATGGTAAAAAACTGATTTTTTATTACTTAAAATAAAGGGCGGCTTGATATAAAACTTGTTCTTGATGAGTTAACAAAGTGCAGTCAGAAAGCGGGTAAGCCACACAAGTAACAGCGTAGCCAGCTTGCACTTCTGAGGGCTTCAAAAACTTTTGTTCGCTTTGGTCGATTTCACCGCTCAGCAGTTTGACAACGCAAGCAGAACACTCTCCTTGCTTGCATCCATTCGGCAAGCGGATGCCGGCATCTTCTGCCATATCTAAGATATACTGGTCGTCTGGTACTGCGATCGTGCGATCAAGCGCGAGAGCCTCATTCACCAACCGAACTTGATAAACTGCCATTTTTTCCTTATTCCTCGCAAAAGGGCGGGTTTACGATGCTGTTAGTCCTAGCAAATATTTCCGGTAAAACCCGCCCATACAAATAGAAAGGGCGGATTTATATCGTGTATATCTAGACAAGTGCTTCTTGATAATCGAGATTTTCATCTAGATAAATAGCCCGAATATCCTCCGGCAAGTTTGATTCTAAACTTTGATATCCTTTTTGCAGCAAAGCCTTTACCTGAGCGGGCGAAATAGCTTCGCCTTCTGCTTGTAAATAAGCTGCAATTCGAGTTTCGCTCCAGCGGAAAGTCTGAGCCATCAACACGACTAAACGCGGCAGTGGCGCTAACAATTCTAAGGCTTGTTTGACGTAACACCACAGGGGAGGCGGAGCCGATTGCAAAGAGTAGTGAATCGACTCAACAGGGGGCAATTCGGCTTGATTTATGCAGACTGCCGTGACATTAATCAGCCAGTTTTGGAGACTGAGATTTTCGCCATCAGACTCTTGGATTTCGCGACGCAAATCGAGGCCTCGGAGTTCGTGATAGATGTGCAGCCAAGTGTGGGCAAACAGGTAATCGCCTTGTACGGGCGATCGCACGGAATGGCGAATCAGGGAGTGTACAATTTGAGCATAGCGGCAAAAAATTGCCGTGAAGAACCTACCTTGATCGGGATGGTTTTGGAACAGGGTCAATAATTCCTGATCGCTGTGGTGAAACAGGGATTTGACCACAGGATGGTTGAATTCTGAAAAATTAGGTGTTTGCACAATTGTTCGGGAAAGGTTTGGAGAATAAATGCTGGTGCAGCCCGATTATACAACACGATATACATTTGATGCAACAGGTTTGAAATTATGTTGATACTTAATTCAATTAATTATATAATATCGCCAAATGTTTATATTCCATGAAGGAGTCCCACAAGCATGAGCAACTTGAAACAAGTTAGCATCTATACTCGCGGTATAACTACGCCGAGCGGTGCTGGTGGATATGGGGCAATCTTGCTGTATGAAAATCATCGCAAGGAACTATCCGGCGGATTTCAGTTAACTACACACCATCGTATGGATATTATTGCTGCAATTGAAGGTCTGAAAGCACTCAAAACAAGATGTAAAGTGACGCTGTACAATAACAACGGCTACCTTGTAGATGCTATTGCCAACAATTGGGCGCTGCGCTGGCAAGCTAATAACTGGAAAAATAGCGAACACAAACCTACTGCTAACGTAGATTTGTGGGAGCAATTACTCCAATTCTGTTCGCAACACGACGTTGAGTTTATTAGGCTTAAGCAATCTGCGGGCAACCAAGAGTATAAACGCTGCAATTATATTTGCAGACAAGCAGCCAATCAACAAAACTTACCAGCAGATGAAGGTTATTAACGGTGAATCCCGCTAGGAAAACCATATCCTCCGCCCCCCGGAGTCTCAATTACAAACACATCCCCAGACTGCATTTTTACAGTCGCCGTACTCCCCAATTCCTCAACTTTTCCATCAACCCTTTCAACATAATTCCGCCCAACTTTCCCAGCTTCCCCCCCATTCAAACCGCAAGGAGAAATCACCCGCCTCCCCGATAAAATACCAGCAGTCATCGCCTCCCGAAACCGCACTCGCCGCACCACGCCGTTACCCCCGCGATGAGATCCATTCCCCCCGCTATTAGCCCGAATTTCAAAACTTTCTAACAACACCGGAAAGCGCCATTCTAATACTTCTGGGTCAGTTAAACGCGAATTAGTCATGTGAGTTTGTACCGCATCAGTACCGTCAAAATCTGGCCCCGCGCCCGAACCGCCGCAAATAGTTTCATAATATTGATAGCGCTGATTCCCAAAGGTAAAATTATTCATAGTTCCCTGAGAAGCCGCCATCACTCCCAAAGCACAATACAAAGCATCGGTAATATTCTGCGATGTTTCCACATTTCCGGCAACTACCGCCGCTGGATAGCGAGGATTCAGCATACAGCCTTCGGGATTGATGATTTCGAGAGGTTTCAAACAGCCCGCATTGAGAGGAATATCGTCATCTACCAAGGTGCGGAAAACATACAAAACAGCGGCTTTGCACACGGCTGCGGGAGCATTAAAATTGTTGGTTTGTTGAGCAGAAGTGCCAGTAAAATCTATTTTTGCACTGCGCGCCGATTTGTCAATTGTAATTGCTACCTTAATTTGTCCGCCACTATCCATCGGATAAGTAAATTCGCCATCACTCAAAACCTTAATTACCCGCCGCACCGACTCTTCCGCATTGTCTTGTACGAAGCCCATATAAGCTTGCACAGTCTCTAATCCATAATGTTCTACCATCTTGAGCAGCTCTTCTGCGCCGCGCTGGTTAGCAGCAATTTGTGCTTGCAAATCGGCTATATTTTGAGCGGAATTGCGAACAGGAAAATTACCCGCTGTCAAAAGTTCTAGTAATTCTTTTTCTCGAAAATTGCCCTCACTTACTAACAGGAAATTGTCAAGCAATACACCTTCTTCGGTTACTGTTGTACTGTTAGGAGGCATGGAACCGGGAGTGATGCCGCCGATGTCGGCGTGGTGTCCCCGCGAGGCAACATAAAACAAAGGAAGGGAGGAATCACGATCGAATACTGGAGTAATAACGGTGATATCTGGTAAATGCGTGCCGCCGTTGTAGGGATTGTTAGAAACATAAACATCGCCCGGTTGAATCGCATTGCCTTGTGCTAAAATTAAAGCTTCAACGCTTTCGCTCATCGAACCCAGATGTACGGGAATGTGCGGCGCGTTGGCAACTAATTGCCCGTTTTTGTCGAAAATTGCACAGGAAAAATCGAGGCGTTCTTTGATGTTGACTGAGGAACTGGTGTTTTGTAAGGTGACGCCCATTTGTTCGGCGATCGCCCGAAACAAATTATTAAAAATTTCCAGCAAAACCGGATCGGATTTAGCCGCAGATAAACGCGAATGAACGCCGATATTATCTGCGTCCATCTGCGTGCATCTGCGGTTCAAAATTAAATCATTATTTTCGGTGATTTCCCCTTCCCAGCCCGGTTCTATGATATTAGTTCCCGTAGCTTCAACAATCATAGCAGGGCCTTCTATGCAGTCGTGCGATCGCAAATCGTCTCTCTGATAAACAGGCGTTTCCCGCCACCCGCCAGCAACATAGGTTTGCACGGTTGAAATTGGTTGCACAGGCAAGATGCCCGTGCCACAAGATGGGGAAATTTGGGATGCTTCCGGCACATCGATTGTCGGCAAAATTGGTT
>NZ_JAUBTI010000114.1:8602-10796 GCF_036702415.1 Microcoleus sp. D3_18a_C4
GCACAGGCAAGATGCCTGTGCCACAAGATGGGGAAATTTGGGATGCTTCCGGCACATCCATTGTCGGCAAAATTGGTTGCACAGGCAAGATGCCTGTGCCACAAGATGGGGAAATTTGGGATGCTTCCGGCACATCCATTGTCGGCAAAATTGGTGGCACAGGCAAGATGCCCGTGCCACAAGATGGGGAAATTGTGGATGCTTCCGGCACATCCATTGTCTGCAAAATTGGTTGCACAGGCAAGATGCCTGTGCCACAAGAGGGGGAAATTTGGGATGCTTCCGGCACATCGATTTTTTCTACAACTTCCACCGAAACAGCTTCCACAATCAGCGGTTTTTCTGGCATAATAAAACTGTAACGCTGTCGGTGGGCTGCTTCAAATTCAGCCTGCATCGCCTCAATATTGTCAGCAAAATTGACAGCCAAAACAGAGTCACTTCCCTGATATTTTAAGCGCAACTTGCTAACAACTAAAACCTCTGACTCATTCTCTGTGTTCTCTGCGCCTCTGCGGTTCAATTCCCTCTTTCCATCTGCCTCCAATTCGGTTAAAATATCATGCAAATCAGGTAATAATTCTGCATTTAATTGTTGCTCGATCGCCCTTTCGCGAATAGCCCGCACATCAGCCAAACCGATACCGTAAGCCGACAACACACCCGCATAAGGGTGAATAAACACCCGTTTCATCCCCAAAGCATCGGCGATCGCACAAGCGTGTTGGCCGCCCGCACCGCCGAAACAGCACAATGTATACTCGGAAACATCGTAACCCCGCTGAAGCGAGATTTTTTTGACAGCATTTGCCATCTTTTCCACCGCGATCGCCAAAAAACCCTCCGCCACCTGTTCCGCCGTCCTCTCGCCCCCAATTTCCTCCGCTAATTGCCCAAATTTTTGCTTTACTACGTCAGGGGCGATCGGCAAATCTCCATTCAATCCAAATACTTTCGGGAAAAAAGCCGGTTGAATTTTCCCCAACATCACATTGCAATCAGTCACCGTCAAGGGGCCGCCTTTGCGATAGCAAGCGGGCCCAGGATTGGCCCCTGCAGACTCCGGCCCGACGCGGTAGCGAGCCCCGTCAAAAAAGACAATTGAACCGCCGCCTGCTGCTACAGTGTGAATTGCCATCACGGGCGATCGCAATCTCACCCCAGCAATTTCCGTCTCAAATTCGCGTTCGTATTCGCCGTTAAAATGGGCAACGTCTGTCGAAGTTCCGCCCATATCAAAGGTAATAATTTTATCAAAACCTGCCTTCTTGCTCGTTTGAACAGCACCGACAATTCCCCCAGCAGGCCCGGATAAAATACTGTTTTTTCCTTGAAATTGTTCCGCGTCCACTAAGCCGCCATTCGATTGCATGAACATTAATTTGGGGAATTGGGCATTGGGAATTGGGCATTGGGCATTGGGCATTAATAATCCCTCGTTCCCGGAATCTGCCTCGATTAACTGACTGATTACTTGTTCGACGTATCGACGTAAAATCGGAGATAAATAAGCATCGACAACCGCAGTATCTCCCCGCGAAACCAGTTTCATCAGCGGGCTAACTTCGTGAGATACTGAAATTTGAGTAAAGCCAATTTCTTTCGCTATTTTAGCAACTTGTTTTTCGTGTTCCGAGTAGCGGTAGCCGTGCATGAATACGATCGCACAACTGCGAATTCCCTCATCGTATGCTTGCTGCAAACACGGGATAAATTCGGGATTGACAGCAGATAACTCCTCACCTTGAGCGCTGTAGCGTTCTGCAACTTCAATAACTCGATCGTACAGCATCTCCGGCAAAACAATGTGACGCGCGAAAATATTGGGGCGGTTCTGATAGCCAATTCTCAGCGCATCGCGGAAACCTTTAGTAAGTAACAGAATTGTGCGATCGCCCTTTCGTTCCAGCAAAGCATTTGTCGCCACCGTCGTCCCCATTTTAATGGCTTCAATCTGTGCAGCGGGTATGGGGACATCTGCGGCAATTCCCAAAATGTCGCGAATTCCTTGCACTGCTGCGTCTGTGTAGCGATCGGGGTTTTCTGATAGCAGCTTGTGAATGACTAACTTACCGTCGGGGCTGTTGGCTACAATATCGGTAAAAGTACCGCCGCGATCGATCCAGAATTGCCAGCGAGTGCGATCGGCAAAAACAGCATTCATATCATTATCCATCATAAATGTTAATCAGCC
>NZ_JAUBTI010000114.1:10896-19855 GCF_036702415.1 Microcoleus sp. D3_18a_C4
TTTTATGGGCGGGCAGGATGCCCACCCCACAATACAATTTATCTCTTGTGGAACAGGCATCTTGCCTGTTCTCGATCATAAATGTTAATCAGCCTTTTATGGGCGGGCAGGATGCCCACCCCACAATACAATTTATCTCTTGTGGAACAGGCATCTTGCCTGTTCTCGATCGAGGTACAAAATGTCAGTTCAAATAAAATTCCTATAAATGTCGAATAGCCTCAACCAACCCCTGACAAACACCAGCCAGAAAATCCAAATCCAAAGTCTCAATCTTATCGCTTTCTCGATGATAATGCGGATTTCGCATATTAGCAGTATCAGTCACCATAATAGCCGGATAACCATTATCCCAAAAAGGAACATGATCGCTGCGGCGAGTATCCGGCACAATTAAACCTCGATTCGGAACCGGCAGCCACTCGCAGGGCTGACCAGACTTGCGAATTTTCCCACTCAAATTAATCAAATCGGGAACCGTCCGCAAAGTGCCAATTAAAGCAATAAAATTACCACTATTTGGATAAAAATATTTCAAGCCAGCGGGATAGCTTTGAGAATTAGGATTATGGTTGCAATAACCCAACATTTCCAAAGAAATCATTAACCGGATTGACTTTTGCTGTTGCTTGTATTTAGCTGCATGATGACTGCTTCCCAAATAACCGTATTCTTCCATATCGAAGGCAACTAATTGCACTGGATATTTGAGCGGCGCAGATGCGAGATCCCTTGCGAGTTCCAGCAAAACAGCAACACCAGTAGCATTATCATCGGCCCCAGGTGTTCCGGGTACAGTATCGTAATGAGCACCAATTACGATCGGCTTTTCTTGCTTCTTTTCTTGCTTCCCCCCCTTAGCAAGGGGGGGACTGAGGGGGGGTAAATCCAAAATCAAATTGTGATGAATTCGCCCGCGCACGGAAAAATCGTCATTTTCTACAGTTCCCCACTGTGCCAACTGTTCCCGGATGTATTGCTGGGCATAAAAATGCCCTTCGGATGCGAGGTATGGGTTGCGATCGCGTACAATTTGAATCAGATGGCTGTGCAGGCGTTCCTTGAGATCCATGCGATCGGAGATACAATGAGTACACTAAGATTATATGGGATTGAATTATGATTGGAGAAGTCAGAATCGAAAATTATAAGTCCATTCAAAAGCTGAAGCTAGAATTAGGACGAGTAACTGTATTGATCGGTGAAAATGGCTGCGGCAAGAGTAATATTCTAGAGGCGATCGCCCTGGCTTCTGCGGCGGCAGATGACAAGCTAGATAACGAGTTTTTAGCTTCTCGGGGCATCAGAGTGACAGAACCTCAATTTATGCGATCGGCTTTTGAAAAGGAAAATTTAGATAAAGATATCAGCATTGAAATTAGAGGAAATAATGACACAATAAAAATAAGGTTTATTTTAAATAACGATAATACACCCTATGCTCGATGGAGAAATCATTTTTACTATGGGATTTCAGAAGAAGAACGGAATTTAGAAAGAGCCTATAGGCCGCTTGCTGCTTGGGAATATAATAGTTTTTTAGACAGCCGAGATCGACAATATCAATTTATCCGCAAAACAAATATCAAAACACTTAAAATACAGGAATTTATCATTTACTCTCCTGAAAATATCGCCTTACGTACTTTTGAAAAAGAAGGGCAAATTCAACCATTAGGGATTAATGGAGAAGGCTTGTTTAAACTATTAAAAGTTTTAAATTCAGATAACCAGGAGCAGCTTAATGAAATCAATAAAAAACTGCAATTGATAGATTGGTTTCAAGATTTTGAAGCTCCTCCCAATTTATCAAGTATTCAAAACTCTCTCCAAATTAAAGATAGATACTTAGATCCAGATTTAGCTTACTTCGATCAAAGAAGTTCTAATGAAGGCTTTTCATTCTTGCTTTTTTACTTCGCTTTATTTATTAGCGATATCACGCCTAAATTTTTTGCAATAGATAACATTGACGCTTCTCTCAACCCCAGATTATGCCGCCGATTAATGCAAGAATTAGTCGAATTAGCAAAAAAACACGGCAAACAAGTCATTTTTACAACCCACAACCCGGCAGTTTTGGACGGTTTGGATTTAGATGATGACGAACAGCGGCTGCTTGTGATTTCCCGCAATCAATTAGGTTATACTAAAGCTAGACGCATTCTCAAACCTAAACCTTTGGAGGGACAAGAACCTGTGAAATTATCAGAGGCATTTTTGAGAGGCTATATCGGCGGACTTCCTAAGAATTTTTAATATGATTAGTTTTGGATTGATTACAGAGGGACTTACTGACCAAATTGTAATTGAGAATATTTTAGCTGGATATTTCAAGAGTCTCGATCTAGATGTCGAACCACTTCAACCAGAAAGAGATAAAGATAATGAGAATAAATCCCAACACGGCGGCTGGACTCTAGTTTTTGATTATTGCAAGTCAAAAGATTTTCGAGAATCCTTTCAATTTATTGACTATATTATTATTCAAATAGATACTGATGTTTCAGAAGATTATAATATCGCTCATCAAGATGAAAATGGTGAGTTTACTCCTCAGCAGTTGATTGCAAAAGTTATTGATAAATTTAGAGACGGGATTGGTGAGGATTTTTACAGCACCAATCAACAGAAGATAATTTTTGCAATATCTGTACATTCTATTGAGTGTTGGTTGCTCCCACTGTATTTTACAGATAAACAGAAAAAAGCTAAATGCAAAAACTGTCTTAATACGTTAAATTATGAGCTTTCCAAGCAACACAAATTTACAATTGACAAGAATGCTAAAAATCCTGAATATTATCGAGAGATTGCCAAACAATATGGCAAGCATAAAGTTTTAAAGAAGCATTACCAAGATAATCCTAGTCTTAAATTTTTTATAGAAGAGATTGAGAGTAGAAATATTCAAATCCTTGAAGAGGATGACTGGTAACGCTCCAGATTTTCATGTCGTATAATAGAGACAAAACTTAGGAGATTACTATGCAGGCATACAAACTGAGAGGTAAAATCGATGCAACTGGCAACTTGGTAGTTTTGGAATCCGTGGATATGCCACCCGGAGATGTCGAAATCATCGTTTGGCCAGTGGCTGATGCGGTTACAGTAGCTAGCGAGTCGAAAAGTGCGATACCTGAAACACCTCAGACAAAGTTTAAAACGAAGGTGAGAGCATTTCAAGCTTTGTTTGAGCGAGATGCTGTACCGGAACCGCTGGATTTTGACGATCCAGACAAACAAGCAAAATGGGAATATTTAAAGGAAAAACATAACTTGTGAAAATCCTGATAGACACCAATATAATAGTAGATGTTGCGCTCGAACGAGAACCTTTCTTTGCTGAGAGCGATCGCATTTTAACTTTTGTTGAAGAAGCAAAAATTCAAGGCTATATTTCAGCCTCAACTTTTAGCGACCTTTACTATATTATCCGCAGAGACAGAGGCCGCGATTGGACGCTGGATTTTTTGCGGCAGTTAGCCACATTTTGTCAAGTAGCAACAGTAGATAACTCTGTTATTTCAATGGCATTAACTTGCAACTTCAAGGATTTTGAAGATGCGATTCAGTACAGCACTGCTGTAATCAATCTAATTGATGCCATTGTCACCCGCAACCCGCGATATTTTCCGGTTACTACTCCTAGGATTGTAACTCCAAATCAGTTAATTCAAGAATTAACTGATTCTCCATAAATTCCACCTGCTAAACTTCTGATTCCAATTCGCTAACCCGCAACTGCACGGGTAATTCTACAGAATTCAACTCAGACGACTCTAACAATCCTGTTGCTTCAACTTCTGCACTCGCTTCACCGTGCCGCACTTTTCGCAATTTCTCAGCCAAAGTATCCCGCTGATTAATCAAATAAATACTCACCAAAGTCAGCCCAACTCCCATCGATTGCAGCGGATTCAGCACTTCGCCCAAGAACAAATTGCCGAATAGCAAAGCAAATACAGGCGTAAGAAAGGTAAGAGAACTCAAACTTGTGAGACTGCCACTCGAAGCAAAATAAAAGAATAAACCGTAGGCGATCGCACTTCCGAACACGGTAGAATAACCTAACGCCATCCAGCCCGAAAAATCTATATTCACAAACTGTTCGGACTCAGTTGCAGCCGAAATTGCCAACAGCGGCAAACCGCCCAAAATCATGTGCCAACCAGTCGCCACCACCGGGTCAACATAACGGCAAACCCAGCGCACCAAAACCGTACCCACAGCCATCGACAAAGCAGCCAACAGCATCAACCATTCTCCACCCTGAAACAACTGTTCGATACCCGCCGAAACCTCCCTGTTTTCAGGATGAAAAAGCCCCAAAATCCAGCCATCCGGCAACCCAATTAAACTAATGCCCGCAACGCCAATCACTAATCCCAACCAGCCCCAAAAACCAATTTTTTCTTGAAACAGCCACAAACACAAAATCGCCACAGCTAGCGGCTGAGAGTCAATCATCACCGAACCCAAGCCGGCACCGGTTCTCGCTAAACCTTCGGCTAAAAAGCCTTGAAACAAAGTAGCGTCAACCAAAGCAAACAGCGAAATCCACAGCCAAGCTTTCCAGCCCTGCGGCTGCGGTTTTCCCATGAATGCGGCCGCCAGCAGCACCAACACACCCGCAGGTACTAAACGCACGAATGCCACAAACAGTGGCGTTGTGTGCGGCATCACGCCCTTCATGGCTACCATCGCGGTTCCCCACAGGAAAAACGGCGCAATGAGCAACAGCGGGGCAAAAGGCAGTTTTGAATCGGTAAGCTTTAGCTGCATGGCGGAGACTCCAAATAATTGATGAGAGTGGCTCTCACGAGAATGATGTAGATTTGTTAAGCAGTTTTTACAATTATATATTGGTGTTGGGTTAAGTGCGATCGCACAAATCTCGGCCATTATGAACAGGCAAGATGCCTGTTCCACAAAATCAAGGTGGAACAGGCATCTTGCCTGTTGCCACCATGATGAACAGGCAAGATGCCTGTTCCACAAAATCAAGGTGGAACAGGCATCTGGCCTGTTGCCGCCATTATGAACAGGCAAGATGCCTGTTCCACAATCCAGAATTTTCTTGTGCAACAGGCATCTTGCCTGTTGCGAACACAGGCACAACATCTACCCCGACGAATAAGGCACACTATAAGAAGTTAGCTACAAAAATCCGTAACATTGCCTGTACACTGCCCATGATTTGGCCATTCAAGCCCCGCTACCGCAAACAAATCGCCCGTATCGAAATCACCGGAGCCATTGCCGGAGAAACCCGCAAACGAGTGCTAGAAGCTCTCAAAACCGTTGAAGAACGCAAATTTCCCGCCTTGCTGCTGCGGATAGACAGCCCCGGCGGCACTGTCGGCGATTCCCAGGAAATTTACAGCGCACTCAAGCGTTTGCGCGAAAAAGTCAAAATTGTTGCCAGTTTCGGCAATATTTCAGCTTCTGGCGGAGTTTACATCGGCATGGGAGCCGAGCATATCGTTGCTAATCCCGGTACAATTACCGGCAGCATTGGCGTGATTATCCGGGGTAACAATCTAGAACGGCTGTTAGAAAAAGTAGGCGTTTCTTTTCAGGTGATTAAATCGGGGCCGTATAAAGATATCTTGGCATTCGATCGCGAATTGACTGATCCTGAACAGCAAATTCTGCAAGACTTGATCGACACCAGCTACCAGCAATTCGTGGAAACCGTTGCGGAAGCCCGGAACTTGGCTGTTGATAAAGTCAAAAGTTTTGCCGACGGTCGCGTTTTTACCGGTCAGCAAGCCTTAGAATTGGGTTTGGTCGATCGACTGGGAACAGAAGAGGACGCTCGCCGCCTTGCCGCCGAACTCGCAGGCCTCGACGCGGAAAAAACCGAGTGCTGCACCCTAGAAAAACAAAAACCTTTCCTAAATCGCGTCTTGGGGAGTAGTCTGGATACATCCGGGCTTTGGGCTTACAAGAATTTACTGGAATTCGAGCTTTCTACTAGCGGTTTGCCGCTGTGGATGTATCGCCCGTGATTAAATAGTCAGTTGGCAGTGGACAGTAGTCAGTTGGCAGTCGTAATTGGTAATTAGTAATTGGTAATTGCAACTAGCAACTGACAACTAGCAACTGACAACTAACAACTGACAACTGACTACTGAACAACTGACTAAAATGGAGGAATTTTGCGTGGATTGGCAAGTGCGGGGGATTCGTGGGGCAACTACTGCTAGCGAGAATTCGGTGGCAGCAATTCGAGAAGCAGTGAGAGAATTATTAGATGAATTAGAAGCAAAAAATGATATAAATCCAGATTTAATTATTAGTGCTACGTTTTCTGCTACTCGTGATTTAGATGCTGTGTTTCCGGCCGCGATCGCCCGCGAACGTCCTCACTGGTGTAATGTTCCTTTGTTGGACGTACAGCAAATGCACGTTGAGGGTGCTTTGGAACGCTGCATCCGCTTTTTAATTCACGTTAACTGGCCGGCACATACTGAAATTTATCATCCTTATTTGCGGGGAGCTCAAAATTTGCGCCCCGATAGGAATTTAGCGGTGGCGGTGGCTGGGGAAAAGTAGACTTGGCGATTGTGAAAGTCGATCGCCCTCACAACTCAAAAAGTCAAACACTCCTAAACTCACGGGCCCCCAGAAACCGGGTTTTTTCTAGAATACTTGGTTACAGCCGACGAAAACGGCAAAAACCCGGTTTCTTTGATTTTGTCGATCGCCCCGACAACTCAAAAAGGGCTCTCGTGGGATTTGACTCTCAAGGGGTTGACAAGTTACAGGTTAAGGTGTATGGTTAGTTTGCGAGTTGCAAAGCTCGAGCGCTCCAGAACGTTGAAAATTGCATAGTTTTTTTTTGTATCTGCGGCTAGTTTCAGTGTCGCAGATCGGCAATCGACGCACCTCGGGCGATCGGCAAAACCCTGATTTTATCGTTGGGGTGCGTCGATTACTCTGATACCAAGGGTTACGGCTTGCAAGCAATTGAGCTTATTGCAGGTTTTACGGTCTTATTGACAGGTAAAAAATGGTGCGTCGATTTGAGGCTTGAAACCCTTTCTGGGTAAGGCTCCCTGGCCGAACTGTCTCCTTTACCACTTCCCCGCGAGGGGATTGAAACAAAAATGCTAATAGAAGGCTGGCTCTTGCGTTTAATGTCTCCTTTACCACTTCCCCGCGAGGGGATTGAAACGCTTTTGCCAGACCATAGATTGTATCATTGGCAGGAGTGTCTCCTTTACCACTTCCCCGCGAGGGGATTGAAACGCTCTCTCCTTCGTCGAGCCTTGCTCCACATGAGCAATGATGTCTCCTTTACCACTTCCCCGCGAGGGGATTGAAACCTATCCGCCATAGCCTGTGGTTGAGGAAGCTGGTTGTCTCCTTTACCACTTCCCCGCGAGGGGATTGAAACTTTTATCTTATCCATCGTTCGTAATATCCGCAGAATCCTGTCTCCTTTACCACTTCCCCGCGAGGGGATTGAAACGCATTTTTTGCAACTTCTTTATAGACTTCATCTAGCCTGTCTCCTTTACCACTTCCCCGCGAGGGGATTGAAACCTTCAGGTGTGGCTTTTGTAACTTGAGTGTTACCCTTGAAGTCTCCTTTACCACTTCCCCGCGAGGGGATTGAAACCCTAAGTCTAAAAAATCTACCGAAGCACAAAGTCTCCTTTACCACTTCCCCGCGAGGGGATTGAAACTGAAGAAGTGCTAATTCTAGGATTACTTTAAAAATTCTCCTTTACCACTTCCCCGCGAGGGGATTGAAACGATTGTGAATCCTTCGGTCGGAACAACGTCACATCAAGTCTCCTTTACCACTTCCCCGCGAGGGGATTGAAACTCCCAGAAAACCATATGTCATCATCATCTTCAATTGTCTCCTTTACCACTTCCCCGCGAGGGGATTGAAACACAAAAGAATCTCAAATACCAATGAAACTGCTGGTGTCTCCTTTACCACTTCCCCGCGAGGGGATTGAAACTGGGTGCTGAAACTACAATTATGTCGGTTTGTCTCCTTTACCACTTCCCCGCGAGGGGATTGAAACGAACAATGTCACATCAAAAGTAGAAAATTGTTCATGATGTCTCCTTTACCACTTCCCCGCGAGGGGATTGAAACAATATAGTAATACCGTGTTACAGAACCTTCTGCTACGGGTCTCCTTTACCACTTCCCCGCGAGGGGATTGAAACTAAACAATCCCGATAACTAAGATAGCCATGAAGTTGAGTCTCCTTTACCACTTCCCCGCGAGGGGATTGAAACTTTTAATCAGCCAAGTATCGTTGAGTGTAAACACCCAGGTTGTCTCCTTTACCACTTCCCCGCGAGGGGATTGAAACACTCTTGTAGGAGTCTTGGATATACATAAAATTTTTGAACCAGTCTCCTTTACCACTTCCCCGCGAGGGGATTGAAACACTTTAGCCTTGGGATTAGTAAATCCCCCAGTGAACGTCTCCTTTACCACTTCCCCGCGAGGGGATTGAAACATTAAGGTGACCAATCACTTCTACATTGTCCGTTGTGTCTCCTTTACCACTTCCCCGCGAGGGGATTGAAACGATTACTGCTACCCAATTCCCTTCCACATGAAAATTAAAGTCTCCTTTACCACTTCCCCGCGAGGGGATTGAAACTCATTTGTTTTTCTCCGTTTTTTACGGGATTGAGTCTCCTTTACCACTTCCCCGTGAGGGGATTGAAACAGTTTGCTCTGCCTGTAAAACTACTGACTCTGATGAGTCTCCTTTACCACTTCCCCGCGAGGGGATTGAAACATTTCTTCTTTGCGAGTACCGATTCCGATCGCCCCAGTCTCCTTTACCACTTCCCCGCGAGGGGATTGAAACTAAAATCCGACCAGATATTACGTTAGCTAAGGAATGAGAATTAAATAACTTCCACAAGTTTGTGGGATGGGGAGCATCTCAGTTTTGCATTTACAGTGCGAGC